>NZ_JAIUGQ010000013.1:0-154559 GCF_020164715.1 Mesorhizobium sp. ESP7-2 | reverse complement strand
TCGACGGAGCCCTGGGGGCCGAACTGCTGGTCGCCTTCAAGAAGCTGATCGAGAACCCGATGGGCATGCTGGTGTAGCAGCGACATCGGGCCACTTTACCTCCTGCCCGCCCACCCGGATTCATCCCGGCTGAGCCTTACGCAAGGCTACCGCGAAAGAGGATCGTGGAACAATGGTTCCACGATCTCCCGTTCGCGGCTATATGGCGTCGCTGCGCTTCTCGCGAGAGGAGGCGGCCCTGATTTCATCTTGATCCCAGCGTAGGCGCGCTGTGTCATCCACCAGTCATATGCGCCGTGCAGGGAGGAAGAGACGGGGTGCTGGCCAGGGCCAGACCGGTCATGCACAGACAAGACAGGAGGTCTCCATGAAGACGCTATTCATCAAGCTGCTGGCCAGCCAGTTGGCGCTCGCGGCTACTTTGTTTGCCGGCGTGGCAAATGCCGAAACACTGACACTCTACACATCCCAGCCGGAAGCCGACGCGGCCAAGACCGTGGACGCCTTCAAGAAGGCGCAACCCGGCATCGACGTCACCATCTATCGCTCCGGAACCAGCGACATCCTGACCAAAATGGCGGCCGAGTTCGCCGCCGGCAGCCCGCAGCCCGACGTGCTGCTGATCGCCGACGCGGTCTCGATGGAACTGCTGAAGAAGGACGACCGGCTGATGGCCTATCCCGAGGCCAAGCTCGACGGCATCGATGCGGATGCCTATGACGCAGACAAGACCTATTTCGGCAGCAAGCTGATCACCACCGGCATCGTCTACAACACCGCCGCCGCCGAAAAGCCGCAGCATTGGGCCGATCTCGCCAAGCCCGCCTATGCCGATGGCCTGGTCATGCCGAGCCCGCTCTATTCGGGTGCGGCTGCCTACCTGCTTTCCGGGTTCGCCGGCGATACCAACTATGGCTGGGATTTCTTCCAGAAGCTGAAGACCAACAACACCGTCAGCGTACGCGGCAATGGCGCGGTGCTGAAGTCGGTGGCTTCGGGCGAGAAGCCTTACGGCATCCTCGTTGACTTCATGGCGATGAACGCCAAGAAGAAGGGCTCGCCGGTCGAGTTCGTTTTCCCCAGCGAAGGCGTGCCTGCCGTGACCGAGCCGGTCGCCATCATGAAGACGGCCAAGAACGTCGATGGCGCCAAGAAGTTCGTCGACTTCATTCTGTCCGATGAAGGCCAGAAGCTGGCGCTGTCGATGGGCTACCTGCCGGCACGCGCCTCGGTCGGTCGTCCCGACTGGCTGCCCGAAGGCGTCAAAGTCAAGGTGATGCCGTTCGATACGAAGGCGATCGTCGCCAGGACCGAGGCCGACAAGGCGAAGTTCCAGGAACTGTTCGGCGGCTGAGCCGTCGATCGCGGCGGGGTGCCGTCCAGACGGCATCTCCGCCCGCTTCGCCAGAGCAATTCCAGGAAAAGTGCGAAGCGGTTTTCCGTCCGGAATTGCGCCAAAATGAACCCGCATCCGGTCGCATCGATCCCCAGGACACGTAACCATGCCGACACGCATCAGGGAGAGCCGGGGCCAGGAAATGGTCCTGACTGCGGCGGTGGCCGTCGTCATCGTCCTGCTTTCACTGCTGCCCATGCTGCGCCTCGTCAAGGAGATCGTGGCGCCCGGCGGCGTCTTGTCGACCGTGGCCGTGGAGGCCGGGCTGAGAAGCCCGGCAACCTGGATCGCGACCTGGCACACGCTGGTCGTCGGCATCGGCGGCACTCTTCTGGCGGTGCTGTCGGGAACGCTGGTGGCCGTGCTCGTCTCGTTGACCGACATACGTGGCCGAAGCGCCCTGGTGCTCTGCTACGTCATGCCGCTGATGATCGCGCCGCAGGTGACGGCGCTGGCCTGGCTGCAACTGTTCGGCCCGGCGAGCCCGTTGCTAAGACTGTTCGGGGCGGCGCCGCCGCTCGGCACGAAGAATCCGCTCTACTCGACCTCGGGCATCATCCTGCTGCTTGGCGTACAATACGGTCCGCTGGTTTTCCTGCTGGTGCGGGCCGGCCTGCGCAAGCTGCCGCGCGAACTGGTCGAGGCGGCGCGGGCCGGCGGTGCGAACTGGTTCACCGTACTGGTCACCATCGTGTTGCCCTTGATGACGCCGTCCATCATGGCGGCGGCCGCACTTGCCTTCGTCTCCTGCGTCGGCAATTTCGGCATTCCCGCCTTTCTCGGCATCCCCGCCAACTACCTGGTGCTGCCGACGCTGATCTATCAGAAGCTGGCCGGCGGCGGTCCGGCGGTGCTCGGCGAGACCGCGTTCCTTTCGGTGCTGATCGGCATCATCGCCATGGCCGGCATCCTCGCGCAGGAGGTGATGAGCCGCCGCCGGGACTACCGCATCTCCTCGACATCGCTGCCGGCCGAACCTTATGAACTCGGCCGCTGGCGGCCGGCCGTCCAGGCCGGCATGTGGCTGCTGATCGCATTGGTGCTGGTCCTGCCGTTGTTCGGACTGGTGCTGACCTCGCTGGTGCCGGGCTATGGCATCGCGCTCACCGCCAAGACGGCGACGCTCGACAATTACCGTTTCGTGCTGTTCGAGCATGATGCCGCCAACCGCGCCTTCTTCAACAGCTTCTGGCTGTCGATCGCGGCAGCGTTCTTCGCCGTCATCGTTGCCGTGCCGATCGGCTATCTCATCGCCTGGGGCAAGCAGCGCTGGGTGCGCCTGCTCAACCTGTCGGTCGAACTGCCCTACGCCTTGCCCGGCGTGGTGCTGGCGATCGCTTCGCTGCTGCTCTTCCTGCGGCCGATCCCGCTGACCGGCATCCAGCTCTACAACACCGTCTGGATCATCCTCTACGCCTATCTCGCCCGCTTCCTGGTGCTGGCGCTGCGGCCGACGATCAGCGGCTATCACCAGATCGACCGGGCACTCGAAGAGGCCGCACAGGTGGCGGGCGCCGGCCTGTTCACGCGCATGCGCACCATCGTTTTTCCGCTGGTCGCTCCGGCGGCGATTGCAGGCGGCCTGCTGATCTTCATGACGGCGCTCAGCGAACTCACGGTCTCGGCATTGCTGTGGTCGTCGGGCTCTGAGACCATCGGCGTGGTGATGTTCTCCTTCGAGCAGGGCGGCGATTCCAACTACGCGGCGGCGATGTCCGTCATCACGGTCGCCGTCACCTTCTTGCTGATGCTGGTGACCAACCTGCTTGCCCCTCATCTTCCGAGCGGAGTTCTGCCATGGCGCGACTGACCCTGGACCATGTGACCAAGAGCTTCGCCGATTTCGACGCCGTGAAGGATGTCTCGATCGACGTCGGCGACGGCGAGTTTCTGGCGGTGCTCGGGCCTTCCGGCTGCGGCAAGACGACGTTGCTGCGGCTGGTGGCGGGATTCGAGAAGGTGACCTCGGGCGAAATCCGCATCGGCAACGATGTCGTTTCGAACAGCGGCGGCAGCGTCGCGCCGGAAAAGCGGCGCGTCGGCATCGTCTTCCAGAATTACGCGCTATGGCCGCACATGAGCGTCGCCGAGAATATCGGCTATTCGCTGAAGGTGGCCAGACTCGACAAGGCGGTTGCGCGTCAAAAAGTGGAAGACGCGCTTGCCCTGGTCAACCTGCAGGGCCTGGGTGAGCGCCGGCCGGCCAATCTTTCCGGCGGCCAGCGCCAGCGCGTGGCTTTGGCTCGTTGCCTGGTGGCGGCACCCTCGCTCGTGCTGTTCGACGAGCCGCTCGCCAATCTCGACGTCCATCTCAGGGCCTCGATGGAGGACGAGTTCGCCGCCTTCCACAAGCGCACGGGCACGACCATCGTCTACATTACCCATGACCAGGCGGAGGCGATGGCGCTGGCCGATCGCATCGCGGTGATGGATCGTGGACGCCTGGTGCAACTGGCGACACCGCGTGAACTCTATCATGAGCCGGCAAATGAAATGGTCGCTTCATTCATTTCGCAAGGTATCCTGCTTCCGGCGGACGTGCTGGCCGGCGAGGAAAGCGGCCGTTGCAAGGTCCGGGTTCTCGGAACCGAGCTGGCGGTCCGTTGCCGGCCTGGCGAGCGGCCGCGCGCCGGCGCCAGGATCTGCTGCCGCTCCGCCGATATCGAGCTTTCGACCGATGCCTCGGGCTTCGACGGTCTGGTCAAGCGGGCGGTCTACCAGGGCGGCGCGGCGCGCATCGAATTCACGCCCATGGCCGGTCCCGATCTCACCTTGCATTTCGAGCAGCCCGACCCGGTCGTGCTGGAGAACGGGGCGCAGGCGCGGCTGCGTATAAAATCCGGCTGGCTGATCCCGGCGGCGGGAGCAATCGCGTGATGATGCTGGATCTGCTCGGGGGCTTCGGTGAAAAGGGCCGCACCAGCCTCGCCGTGAGCAGCGGCGAGGATCGCATCCTGCTCGATGTCGGCATCAAGGTCGGCGCCGCGGGGCCGGAATATTATCCGGCACTGGAGGGGCCGGTTGACGATATCGACGCCGTCTTTGTCTCGCACGCTCATGAGGATCATGTCGGCGCGCTGAGTTGGCTGCTGTCGCGCGGCTATGGCGGTCCGATCTTCATGACCGCGGAGACCCGCGGCGAGACGCCGGCCACGCTTGCCGCCTATGCCGAGCCGGCGGATTTCAGGCAATTTCCCTTGCCCGAAGATCGGATCGAGCTGTTCGAACCAGGCGACACCCTGACAAGCGGCAATCTGACGGTCAGGACCGGGCGGTCCGGCCATGTCGTCGGCGGCGTCTGGTTCGCCGTCGATGACGGGACAAGCCGCGTCGCCTACTCGGCCGATGTGGTGCCGGACAGCAATGTGTTCGTCATGGACACGATCCCGCACTGCGATCTCCTGGTCTTCGATGCCTCCTACGGCGCCGATCCCGTGTCGGGAGCGGCGCGCGCGCGTGAAATTTCTCAATGGGTGGCGCGACATCCCCAGGGATGTCTCTTGCCGACGCCGCTGTCAGGACGGTCGCTGGAACTGGTCGCGGCCTTGCCCGGGCCGTTCGCCATCCACGCCGGCATGCGTTCGTCGCTGGAAGCGCAGATCGGCGCGACTGTGTCCCTGTTGCCCGGCATTTCCGAGTTCTTGCTTGCCCGCCTGCGGGGCGCGGCGGACTGGACTGATGCCGATCCGCTGCCATCGCTGCCGTTGCTGGCCGATGACGGCATGGGCGAGGCTGGCCCGTCGTCGCGCCTGCTGCCTCGCGCCGACCATGCCGGGTTTCCGGTGCTGCTCACCGGGCATCTGCCGGCAGGCTCCCCAGGCGATCTCATGCACAGGGCCGGCCGGGCGGACTGGATACGCATGCCCACCCATCCGACACTGTCGGGCAATATCGGCATCTGGGAGAAGGCCGGACGCCCCCCGGCGCTGGGCCATTCCTGCACCCCCGATCTTCTTGGCGACCTGAAAAACCATATCCCGTCGTTGCTCACGCAATGGCGTACGGGCCAACGCATCACGGTGCGGCAAGGGAGCAGATAATGAGAATCCTGATCTGCAACGATGATGGCATCGAAGCGCCGGGACTTGCCCGGCTCGTCAACGCAGCCCGCGGGTTGAGCGACGATGTCTGGGTGGTCGCGCCGGACGGCAAGCGCACCGCCGCCGGGTCGTCACTGACCATCGCCAGGCCGCTGACGATGCGGTGCGTCAAGCCGAACTGGTATTCGTGCTCGGGCACGCCGGCCGATTGCGTGGTGAGTGCCATGACGTGGCTATTCGCAGATGAACCGAAACCCGACCTCGTATTGTCGGGCGTCAACGACGGCCGCAACGTTGCCGAGGATATCGCCTATTCCGGCACGCTCGGCATCGCCCGCGAAGCGACTTTCTGGGGCGTACCGGCGATCGGCTTTTCGCGCGTGAAAAATCCTGATTTCAGCGATGCCGATGACGAATGGCTGGGCAAGTTGATCGCCTTGCTATGGCAATCGTGTGCCGACTGGACAAGAGAGGGGCATTGGTTGAGCGTCAACCTGCCGACCACGCTGCCGGCCGAAATCCGCCAACCGCGTATCGGCCGTGACAAGATCGGCCGCAAGGCCGAAACCATGGAAAGCGACGGCGATCGCACGGTTATCACCGTGCCGCGCGGCCGCGCTCATGCAAGCGAGCCGGGCGACGAGAATGAGGCGATCGATGCAGGCTTCGTCACCATCAACCGTCTGAACTGGTTTGGGGAAACGCGGTTCGATGAACAGTTTCTAGATGGGATCCTGGGCTGATCTTCCTGCGATCACCAAGCTGTCAGCGGCGAGTTTGCGCCAGTGGAGTGCTTCTGCTTGAAGCTGCCGCTATTTCATTCCACATCGAAAGGGATGAAGGGCGAGACAGGAGAACAGCGCCGGAATCTGTTGTGGGGCATCCCCGCATCGCTGATCCTGCATGTGTTCATCGTGGCGGCCCTCGTCTACGGCTTGGCCAAGCCTCCGCAACGGCAGCAAGAGGAGCAGCCGGTCAATGTCGCGATCGTGCCTCCGCCCGATCAGCCGAAGCCGAAACCTGTTCCTCCGCCGCCAAAGGTAGCCAAAGCCGAAGACCCGCCGGAGCCCAAGGTCGAAAAGCCGCCCGAGCAGCCGCCCAAACCGGAGAACACTCCGGTCCTGAAGCGTGTTTTCCAGTATGGCGAGAAGGATACCGGGCCGGAGAAATCTCTCGACGGAGGCAGCGCTCAACCCAATGCGCCGTCGCCGGCCAAAGATGAGGCCGCGAAGCCGCCGGTCGCACCGAAGCCCGCACCGATCCAGTCCGCCCCGGCTGCAAATCCCGAGCAACAGCCAGATTCCGCCAAGGCTCAGGAGAAGCCGGTAACCGCCTCGCCGGACGCCAAGCCGCCGCAAAACGAGGAGAAGCAGCCGACCGAGGATACTGACAAACAGCAGCCAGACCAACAGGAGGTGGCGCCGCAAACCGACGAGAAGCAGGCCGCCGTGGCGCCAAAGCCATTGGCAGCCGAGGACCGCGACAAGTCAGCACCGCCGCCCTCAGCCGAAAAGGCAAAGCCCAAACCTGCAAAGACGATGAGTTTCAAATCCGCGCGAGCCTTCAAGGCCCAAAGCGGCAAAGGAGGGAAGTCAAGTCCCGCGAACAACGCCGCTGCAGGATCGCCGATCTATTCCGGCCTTCCGGGTGTTCGAAAACTCTACTCGCAGGGCGCTACCGGCGATGCGCTGGCCGCAAGCTCCATGGAGAACGTGCCGCGCGGTCAGCGCGTCGCCAACCTTTGCGGCAATGTTTTGAGCCAGGAATTGCAGAGTGCTGACTATGCGATCAAATGGGTGCCAAATAACCCGCTGGACGCAGGCAATGTCCTCAATCCTCCGAAGGCCGCCTTCAGCACCAGAACCCAATGGTATAATCTGAACTTCCGGTGCGAGGTCGACGACAATGCGACGAGGGTGCTGTCCTTCAACTTTCGTGTCGGGTCATTGATACCGCCCGGCGAATGGGCGGGCCGTAAATTAACTCGGTGGCCACTGAATTAGGCCGGCAGGCGGGCACGATTGTCCTCTCCGGCGGGGTATAATGATCCAAGTCGACAAGCTGTCAGCGGCTAAATTGCGCCAATCCAATGCCGATGCTTGAAGCCGCCGCTATTTCATTCCACATCGGTCAGGATGAAGGGCGAGACAGGAGAGCGGCGTCGGAATTTGCTGTGGGGTATTCCCGCATCGCTGATCCTGCATGCGCTTGTCGCTGCGCTCCTGATCTACGGCCTGCCCACACCTCGCCAACAGCCGCAGGAGGAGGAGCCGGTCAATGTCGCGCTCGTGCCTCCATCCGATCAGCCAAAACCGAAACCTGTTCCCCCGCCGCCGCCAAAGGAAGCCGAAAAGCCGCCCGAGCAGAAGGTTGAAAAGCCGCCTCGGCCGGAAATGCAGCCGCAGAAGCCTCCGGCAGTCGAGGTGCTGAAGCCCGTTTTTCAGTTCGGCGACAAGGATGCGGGTCCCCGGAAGTCGCTGGATGGGGCCAGCGCTCAAGACAGTTCTCCGTCGCCGACCAAGAATGAGGATTCGAAGCCGACTGTCGTGAAGAAGCCTGCCGAGACCAAAACCGACGCGCTTCCAAGGACCGAGAAGTCGGCGGATTCAGCGGAGGTCGGCGACAAGCCGGTGACCGACGCGAAGGACACCGAACCCGCGCAGGAGAAGCAGGCAGCTCTGACCCAGGACGCAGATAGGCAGCAGGCCGCCAAACAGCAGGCGGGAGTGCAGGACGCCGCCAAGCAGATAGGCGCGGCACCAACGCCGTGGGCCACCGACGGGGACGGTGAGGTCGAGCTTCCAATGTCGGGTGCGAAGCCGGAACCTAAACCGACACATACACCGAAGCCCAGCTCTTCAAAGGTTGCGAAGTCCCGAAGTGGGGGCGCCGGAAGCCCAAGTTCCACTGATGTAGCCAGCGCCGCATCGCGCAGGTATTCAGGCCTTCCGGGCGTTCGCAGGCTTTACTCGCAGGGCGCTACGGGTGACGCGCTGGCCACGACCTCGATGGATGGTTTGCCGCGCAGTCAGCGGGCAGCCAAACTTTGTGCCAGCGTATTGCAGCAGCAATTGCTGGATGCCTCTTACTTTCCCGACCTGATCCCAAGTGTTCCACTTAGAGCGGGCAATGTTGTTGAGGGCTCGGATGTAGCCTTCCGCACCACAACCACTTGGTATCATTTGGGCTTCCGGTGCGAGGTCGACACCAATGCGACGAGGGTCCTGTCCTTTAATTTCCGTGTGGGCCCGGTGATCCCGCGCGACCAATGGGCCCGCCTTAGGCTTTACTAGCTAAGCCGGTACGCCGAGCCCCGACAATTGCCGGCTAACTTCATGCCAGTCGGCGCAGATGAAATCGGCGCCGGCCGCCGTCAACCGTGCGGCATGTTCGGCATAGGTATGTCCGCCGCCGGTATAGCCGATCGCCGTCATGCCGGCGGCAACCGCGCCCTGGATGCCGAAAGGCGAATCCTCGATGACGATGCAGTCCCCCGGGTTGGCGCCCATCTTCGCAGCAGCGAACAGGAAAATGTCAGGCGCCGGCTTGCCGTTCTTGACCATCGAGGAGCTGTAGATGGCTTCGCCAAAGAAGCGTGCCAGGCCGGTCACCGCCAGGCTGTGGTGGATGCGCTCGACGGAGGATGACGAGGCAACGCAGCGATCGCCTGCAAGCGTTTCCAGAAACGAGCCTATTCCAGGCGTTGGCTTCAACTCTTCGGTAAAAAGTACCTTGGTTTCCGCCCAGATATCGCTGTCGGCCGCCGCGGGAAACTGATGGCCGGTCAACTCCTTGATCCTGACGATGATGTCGGCCTGTTTCATACCGACGCACTGGGCGATGATGCCGCCGTGAACGCCCGGCATGCCATGCTTATCGTAGACACGTTCATAGGCCTTGGCAGCCAACGGCTCGCTGTCGACGAGAACGCCGTCGCAATCGAAAATGATCAGTCTCGACGGCGCCACTCGTTTCTCCCGGCCTCTGTCAGCATTCGCACATCGCTATCGACAAAAAGTCAAATGTTCAATAGCGGGCACTCTCGGCCTCGTGATAGGGGCTAATAGAGTCCAATTCAAAGCTGACGCAAGGCATCGCTGGCGCGGGAGGATCCCAGCGCTCGTTGCATGGCCTGCCGCGACTGTGCGCGGTCGGGCGTGATCCAGTTCGGTTCCGCGCCGAGGAAGCGATCGAGGAAAGCCACGGCATAGGCCGGCATCTCGGTGACGTTCTCGCGATAGGACCACCAGGTGCGCAGGTCGTCGGCGCACTTGTCGATGCTGGGCGCCGAGCCGAACTCCTGCTCGTAGATGGCCGAAATCACCGAGACGCAGTAATTGGTGTAGAGAAAGCCTTCCGGCCAGAAGCGGATGATGTCAAGCGTGCCGGCGTTCTGATCCGTTTGGATGAGCTGCGTAAGGCCGGAGATCTCCCTGGCCGGTGCCTGTTTTATCAGTTCGCGCAGCACGAGGCCGGCGGCAAAGACGATGAAATCGGCGCGGTCGATCGCGGCAAAGCGCTTCTGCGCTTCCATGACCTCGACCCAGTCGAGAAAAGCCCGGGTCAACTTCGCCTCGTCGATTTCGAAGCGTACGCCGAATGTCTCCGAGACCACCTTGGCGCTGCCGCGGAAGGTGGCGCGGAACCAGCGCAGCTGCCGCAACCGGTGTCGCAGGTCGGGCATGAGGGCCAGTTCATCCCTGAAGGGCAGTTCCATTTCCTGTATCCCGTTTCCCCAAGGCTAGCACAGTCGTGCCTCCGCCGAAATCGCGCGGCGGCCCTGTGGATGACCGTGGTTGAGGTCAATATCATACATATTGACATTCTTGGAAACAAATGTTCTCACTTTGCTGTTGTCGCGCGCCGGTCCAAGGTGCGCTTCAATTGAGGCTTCGGGAGGAGAACCGAATGGCGATTTGGCAGTGGGGACTGCTTCTGCTGGTTATTGTGTGGGCGCTGCAGTCGCTCGGCGTCTGGCTGCAGATGCGGCACTATTCGTATGTCTTCCGGGGCGTCACCGACCAATACAAGGATGGCTTCGTCGGCGCCGGCAATTTTCGCGGCCGATTTGCCAAGGGAACCATCGCGCTGGTCGTGGTGACGCCTGACCTGATCGTGCGCCGCATGATGGTGATGAGCGGCCGTTCCGTGTTCACCAAATTCAAGCGACATGAAGAATTCGAGGGTGTTCCCCTCGATCGACTCCGGTCCAACCCTGCGATTATGGGGGAGGGGGAACCCGGTGTGGCCGAGGCCGTGAAGCGGGCGATCGAACAGATCGACAAAGCGCGGTCGGAGCCGGGGAAGAAGCCGGGCCTGGCCGGCTTGAACGTAGCAAGGGCCTAGAGTCGGATGATTTCAGGTCAAATCGACCTGAAATCTGAATCCGCCTCTGGATCAAAGGGATAGAGGAGGCCGTGCGCCGACTGGGATCACCCGGCGGGCCGGCATAAGGAGGAGAAATGTCTGTATTTTCGTTGTTGGCTCAGCATGCCGACATGGCCGCGCACAATTTGCATGTCGCGGGTGCCATGGTTTCGGATGCCGCATTGCATGGCAAGCTCGCCGTCGAGCATGCTTCCGATCATCTCGTGATCCTGGCACAGGCGCAGACCGACAGCGCGCCGGTGACCGCCGATCAGTTGAAGGAACAGCTGAAGAACGTGCAGCAGGAAGAGCAGCTTGGCTGGCTCACTGCCATCGGCAAGTACTTCATCGGCATATTCCAGAAGGGCGGCGAGGTTTTCGCCGGCTTCGTCACCGGCATCATCCCGACACTTGTCGTGCTGATGACAGCCTTCTACGCCGTCACTGAACTGGTCGGCGAAGAGCGTGTCCACGGTCTGGCGCGTGGTGCTGGCCGCATCGCGCTGACCCGCTATACAGTGCTGCCGGTGCTGGCGGTGTTCTTCCTCACCAATCCGATGGCCTACACCTTCGGCTCGTTCCTGGAGGAGAAGCACAAGCCCGCCTTCTACGACGCGGCCGTGTCCTACGTGCATCCGCCGCTCGGCCTCTTCCCACACATCAACCCTGGCGAATATTTCGTCTGGGGAGGCATGCTCGTGGCCTTGCTCGATCTCGAGAAGCGGGGCGTTGTCGTCGCCGGCTACCACGTCAAGGTGGCGATCTGGTACGCGATCGTTGGTCTCGTCGTCATCCTGCTCAAGGGCATGCTGACCGAGCGCATCACCGCCATCATGGCACGCCGCCAAGGCGTCAAGCTGTAAGGGCGGGGAGGACATCATGGCCAAGACATACAAAGCCGTAAAGATCTCCCGGGGCTCCACCGGCTGGGGCGGCCCGCTCGTCATCGAGCCGACCACGCAGCGCGACAAGGTCGTCTCCGTCACCGGAGGCGGTATCCATCCCGTAGCCCAGCTCATCGCCGACATGACCGGCGCCACAGCCGTAGACGGCTTCAAGGCGCCGCCGGTGGAAGGCGAGATGGCGGTCGTCGTCGTCGATTGCGGCGGCACCGCACGATGCGGCGTCTATCCGCGCAAGCGTATCCCGACCGTCAACCTGACGCCGGTCGGCCAGGCTGGGCCGCTCGCCCAGTTCATCACCGAGGATATCTACGTTTCGGGCGTGAAACCGGCCAATGTCACAATGGCGGACGGTTCCGAGGCGGTCACAACTGCGGGGGGAGCAGCATCGATGGGTTCAAACACCAGCACTCCAGCCGCTGCGCCAAAGCCGCTGCCGAGCGAAGGCGGGCTGATCGGCCTGATCAGCTCGATCGGCCGCGTCATGGGCCGTGTGGTCGGTATCTTCTTCAATGCCGGCCGCCGCACGATCGACCAAGTGGTGCGCAACGTGCTGCCGTTCATGGCCTTCGTGACCATGCTCATCGGCCTGATCCTGTACACCGGCATCGGCGACGTGCTGGCGCAGCCGATGGGACCGCTGGCCAACAACATCGTCGGCCTGCTGGTCATCTCGGCCATCTGCGGCCTGCCGTTCCTGTCGCCTATCCTGGGACCAGGGGCGGTCATCGCGCAGGTCATCGGCGTCGCCATCATCGGCCCGCAGATCGCCAACGGCACGATTTCGCCGGCAATGGCACTGCCGGCGCTGTTTGCCTACAACACCCAGGTCGGCTGCGACTTCGTCCCGGTCGGCCTGGCGTTGGGCGAAGCCAAGCCGAAAACCATCGAAATCGGCGTGCCGGCGGTGCTCATCAGCCGCCAGATCATGGGTCCGGTCTCGGTGCTGATCGCCTGGATCGTCTCCCTGATCGTGTTCTAAGCACCAGAAACAACGAGGTTCGCCATATGTCTGTTCTTCTCAAGACACGGGTCACGGCAATAGGACCCGAAGTGGCGGACCTCGCCGAAGGGGGGGTGGTCATCCTGTTCGCGGATGGCTCGCCGCCGGAGCTTGCCGAGGTCTCCGTGCTCCACCAGACGGAGATCGGACCCAGCGACGGCGCGCCTGAAAAGGGCGCTTCGATCACCCTTGGCCCGGTTTCGGCCGTCATAACCGCCGTCGGCTCCAGCGCCTGGAGCAAGGTCCTCGAGATGGGCCACGTCGTCATCTCGTTCAACGGCGCCAGCGAGGCCGAAAGGCCGGGCGAGATCTGCGCATCGCAGGTCGATACGCAAGCCCTCGTGGCCGCCCTGAAGACAGACGCGATCATCACCATCGCCGCCTGAAAGCATTCGCGCCCCGGCCAGTCTGGCTTTGGCGCCCAAAAAAGCAGAGTATTTGCCATGGAACGCTCGACCATCGTCAGAGTGCATGAAGGTTTGCACGCCCGTCCCGCCACGCGCTTCGTCAAGCTCGCAAAGGCTTTCGAATCCGACGTCGAACTGGTCAAGGACGGCAAGGCGGTCAGCGCCAAGAGCTCGGTCAAGCTGATGCTGCTGGCGGTCAAGGAAAACCAGGAAGTCACCGTGCGGGCGAACGGCGCCGACGCCATCGAGGCGATCGAGGCGCTGATCGGTTATCTCGAGAACCCCAAGGCGGGTCTCGACGACGAAGACACCCCGGCGAATGACGCAGGCAAGGAGGCGGCTCCCGCGCCTCAATCCGCGCCGGTCGTGTCAGGCCAGGCAAACGGCTTGCGCGGTGTCGCCGCGAGCGAGGGCGTCGCCATCGGGCCGGCCTTCGCGCATTTCCCGCCTGACATCGCTGGGCAGGGCCGAATGCTGCTGGCAGAAGAAATCTCTGGCGAAATCGACCGGTTCCGCGCCGCCGTCGCGGCTGTCCAGGCGCGCATGGATCGGGCGCTGGCGCAGGATAGTCTGTCGGCCGGTGACCGGGGCATCGTCGCGGCACTCAGGGATATCGCCGCCGACGACAGCCTGACCGGCGAGGCCGAGAAGGCGATCAAGGGCGGCAATGACGCGGTCTCGGCCACGATCACCGCCGCTTCCACCATCGCCGCCGATTTCAGCGCCGTCGACGATCATTACCTCAATGCGCGGGCGGACGATGTCCATGCGGTCGGACGGCAGATCTGCCTGGTGCTGCTGGGCCAAGACGACGTCAGCCTCGAAAGTATTCCGCAGGGTGCGATCCTGATCGCCGACGACATCGGCGCCTGGGACCTGGCGCGTGCGCCGCTGAAACGCATCGGCGGCGTGGTGTGCGGCCATGGCGGCGCCACCTCGCACATCGCCATCATCGCCCGCTCGCATGGCATTCCGGCGGTGCTGGGCCTTGGCGACCAGGTCAATGCCTTGCGCGCGGCGCGCGAGGTGGCGCTCGATGGCAATAGCGGACAGGTGATCATCGACCCCGATGCGGCGACACGCGCCGATTTCGCCGGCCGTGTCGAAGCGGCGGCGAGGGAGCGCGCCGGCCTGGTCGCCTTCAAGACGGTGACGCCGAAGTTGGCGGACGGCAGGGTCATCGAGGTCGCGGCCAATATAGGCTCGCTGGAGGAAATCGAGGCAGCGCAGGAAGCCGGCGCAATGGGTGTCGGCCTGTTCCGCACCGAGCTCCTGTTCATGCGCCACATGCACTTGCCGTCGGAAGACATGCAGGCCGAGACCTATGCGGCGCTGGCCAAGGCGTTCGCGCCCTATCCGGTCATCGTGCGCACGCTCGACATCGGCGGCGACAAGCCGATTGCCGGCATCGAGTTTCCCGACGAGGAAAATCCGTTCCTCGGCTGGCGCGGCATACGCATGTGCCTCGACCGGACCGATATCTTCAAGCGCCAACTCAGGGCGCTGCTGAGGGCGGCCATATACGGCAACATCAAGGTGATGCTGCCGATGGTCTCCGATCTTGGCGAGGTGCGGCGGACGCGCGTTCTTGTCGATGAATGCGCCGCCGAACTCAAGGCCGAAGGCGTGCCGCACGCGACATTCGATCTCGGCGTGATGATCGAGACCCCGGCCGCGGTGCTGATCGCACCGGCGCTGGCCAAGGAGGTGGCTTTCTTCTCGATCGGTACCAACGATTTGACCCAGTACATCATGGCCGCCGACAGGCTCAACCCGACCGTTGCGAAGCTCAACGACGTCACCAACCCGGCCGTCATGTCGGCGATCGAACTGACGGCCAGGGCCGGCGTTGCAGCCGGCATCATGGTGGGCATGTGCGGCGAAGCGGCGGGTCGGCCGGATCTCATCCCCGCCTTCCTGGAGATGGGTTTGACCGAGCTGTCGATGAGCCCGGCCTCGATCCAGCGCGCCAAGAAGACGATCACGGCGATGGCAGCCGGGGAGTAGTTCCTTTGGCCGCTGCTGCTGGAGCTTACGGCAAATGCGCAAGCAAGGTGGCGAAGACAGGTGTCAGTTCATCGACCGGGCTCGCCCTGGCGCAGGCCTGGACGATGCGGTCGCGGCGGATATCGGCGGCCAGGATCGCGATCTCCAGCATGTCCGGCTCCGGCGCGCCGTCGCGGCCGGTTGTCGCCAGCCCGCAGGCCAGGACCACCGGCGCCAGGCAGCTTACGTCGAGCGCCCTGTCACCTATTGCCGTCGCTTCCGGGGTGGTGTCATCAAAACGGATCGGGCGCTGGCCGAGACACTCGACCAGCAACGCCGAACATGTCGCCGCGATCGCCTGCAGTCCGGCATCGGGGGCGGCCAGGGCGGCCAACAGATCGCCATGGCGCTTGCGCATGGTGGCGTGGACGGCCGCGAACCCGGCTTCATGGATGCGGGCATGGTCGATCTTCAGACCGGCAAGCACCGCCCTCGTCAGATAGTACATGTCGCGCCGAAACAGGCGCTCGGCGCTCAATTGCTGGTCTTCGTCCCCGGCCGGAAAATAGGTGCCGAGGCCTTTTACGGTCGTTCCGTCCACCCTTATCGGGCGTTCATGCGGGACGAAGGATTCGGCGATCGAAAGCGCTTCGTCGACGGCACTCGCGGCATGGCTCAGCAGGCCTTCGATGCCTTTGCCCGGAAACGGCGGCAAATGGCTGGTCGCTTCGTGCAGCAGGCTGGCCTCGCTGGCGCCGTCATGGCGGCTCTGGCGGATGATGTCGCGGACTTCCCGCAGCCGGTCCTTGAGATTGACGCGGACATCTTCGGAGATCTGTCGGAGCATCGCGGTTTGCCTCGAATGTGCCGTGCGGTCGCCTGCAATGGGCGGCCACCGACTCTACATTGTTCCTATCGATTGGTAGATCAATAGGCGATACTAGACCAGCACGCAGAATCGGCGACGGCACGGCCGGCCGCGGGGGAGGGATGATTTGGCCAGGGGACGACAAACCGACGAAAGGCGGGCCGACGAAAGGCGAGCCGACGAAAGGCGGGCAGGAGCCGAAGCGACCGAGCAGGTCGTCAGCGAGAGCCGGACGGACCGCCTCAGGATCCGCGCCGCCTGGATGTATTTCGTCGAGCAGATGACGCAGAACGAGATCGCCGATGTGCTCGGCGTCGGCCGCGTCACCATCGTGCGCATGCTGGCGGAGGCGCGGTCACGCAACGAGGTCAAGATCACCATCGAGAGCGAGCTTTTGGAGATCGTGCGGCTGGAGCGCGCGCTCGAAAAGACCTTCGGCCTGCAGCAGGCGCTGGTGGCGCCGCTGACCGCGGCCAATGCCGATCCGATCCCGGCAATCGCCGCCAAGACCGGCATGTTCCTGTCCGATGCGATGAAGTCCGGCATGCAGGTCGGCGTCGGCTGGGGCAATACGCTGTTCAACACCTTGCCGTTCATCAGCGCCAAATCGCTGACCGATTTCAAGGTAATTTCACTGCTTGGCGGCGTCGGCATCGCGCGCCGGGTCAACCCGGCCGAGTTCGCCTGGCGCTTCGCCCAGATTTTCCAGGGCGACGGCTATCTGATGCCGACGCCGGCCGTCGTCGACAGCGTCGAGACCAAGATCGCGCTCGTCGAACGCTGCGGCCTGCAGGAGGTTTTTGAAATGGCCGACGCGCTCGATGCCGTTCTGCTGAGCGTCGGCGGCATCGCTTCGGCCACCACCTTCTCGCGCGGTGGCTTCCTCAGGGAAGCGGACCGGGAGGCGCTGCTGGCGCGCGGCGCCGTCGGTGACCTCCTGTTCCATTTCTACGACCGCAATGGCGATCTGGTCGACCATCCCGTCAACAAACATGTGATGTCGGTGGATGTCGACCGGCTGCGCAAGGCGCCGATCCGCATTCTGACCTCCGGCGGCGCGGAGAAGACCGAGGCCTTGCTGGGAGCGATGAACCTAATAGCGCCGACAATCCTGATCACCGACGAGGAAAGCGCAAGGCGCATGCTGGCGGCGGTCAGCGAAAGCTGAACGAACTCGTGGTGTAATCCGGCCAGGCCTTGTGTTCGTCGAAAACGGCGGCGAGGTCAGGCGCGCCGGCCAGTATCCCACCCAGCACCAGCGCCGTTGCGATACCGGCACCATTGCCGCCTGCGATATCGTGTTCGACGCTGTCGCCGACGCAAACCACGCTGCCGCGCTCCGGTTCGCCGGCCAGTGCGAGCGCTGCCTCGAAGATCGCCGGATAGGGCTTGCCGATGCGGGTGACGCCGCCGCCCAGATCTTCGTAGAGATCGGCGATCTCGCCGGCGCCGAAGCGGGGTCCGACGGCGGTCAGCATGATCTTGTCGGGATTGGTGCAGAAGCACGGCACTTGCCGCGCTGCCGCCGGGGTCAGCAGCTGGCGATAATGGTCGAGGTCGTGGCGGTCCCCCTCGCTGGCCGAGATCAGCACCAGCTCGGCGTCTTCGCCAGCCTCCGTCAGTGCGAAGGGCAAGCCCTCGATCGCGCTGCGGTCGCCGTCGCGGCTGATCAGCAGGCATTTCGTGCCGGACCGCAATACTTTTGTCGCCGCCATCTCGTGGAACCGTTGCCACGCCACCTCGCCGGAAGACACAAAATGGTCCCAACTGCCCGGCTCGAAGCCAAGCTTCAGCAGGCGATCCTCGTTAGGCCTGGCACGCTTGCCGGAATTGGAGATCAACACCACGGTCTTGCCGGCTTGCTTCAGCGTCGACAATGCCTCCACCGCACCGGGATAGGGAGCCCGGCCGTCATGCAGCACGCCGAACTGGTCGAGCAGGAAAACCTGGTAGCGTTCCGCCAGCGGCTCGATGCCGTCGAGACGTTCGACCTTTTTCGTGTTCATAGAAGCCCTGCCCCGCTTGCACCCTTCAGCGCCAGCCGTGCCGTACCGGCGGCGGCCTCGTCCGACAGGGCCGGCAGGAAAGCGACGCCGAGCTTGCGCTGCCGGATAGCGCTCCATACCGGGTTGGCGGCGCCGCCACCGACGCTGCGAATGGAGGTCAGGGCCGGCGTGCCAAGTTCGGCCAGCCTGCTGTAGCCAAGCGCCTCGATCGCAGCCATGCCCTCGAACATCGCCTTGAGGTAATCGGCATCGTCAGTAGGCCGTGGGGTGAGACGCGGCGGCAAGGCCGGATCGGCGATGGGAAACCGTTCGCCAGCCGCACCAAGCGGATAGTAGTCGAGGCCGGTCTCGGTCGTGGGGTCGATCATGGCGCTGAGTTCGACGATCCGAGCGAGCGGAAAATACTGGGCCAGCACCTTGCCGCCGGAATTCGAGGCGCCGCCCGCCAGCCACACATCGCCAAGCCGATGGCTGTAGATGCCGAAGCGCGGCGCCGAGATCGGCCGGTCGGACAGGATCTTGATGGTCAGCGAGGAACCCAGCGCCGTGACACCGTCGCCGGCCGCGGCGGCGCCCGTCGCCAGGAACGAGGCACAGCCGTCCGTGGTGCCGGCAACTACGACCACATCGCGCGGCAGGCCGAAAAGCTCCGCGGCGGCCGCGGTGAGCGTGCCGGTGACATCGCCCGGTTCGACGACATCAGGCAGCAGGTCCATGCGCATGCCGGTGGCCGCGATCCAGTCCGGCCAGCGGCGCGCCTCGACGTCATAGCCGGTCTTGAGCGCATTGTTCTCGTCGCTGATGCCGAAGCGTCCGGACAGCTTGCCGGCGATCCAGTCGGCCTGATGCAGCACGGCCGCTATGCCGGGCAGATGCTGGAACCGCAGGGCCTTGGCCAGACCTGAAGTCGCCCCGTGGGCGGCGCTCGCTGCCGGCGCCTCACGGGCGACCATGGCCAGAATGTCGCCGTCATCGACCTTGTCGTTGTACATCAGCGGCTCGGCCAGAGGCCGCCCATCGATGTCGACCGGCAGCAGCGTGCCCGACGTGCCGTCGACGGCGACGGTGCGGACCGTGGCGCGGTCGATGCCCGAAAGCAGTTCCGCAAGCACCGCCTGGACCGCTTGCCACCATGTCCGGGGATCGCGGAGATTCTGACCAAATCTGTCGAGTGGCACAGCTGATTGGCCGGCAATGGAAAAATCCGGACGCATGGCGACGGCGCGGGTGCCGGAGGTGCCGATGTCGATGCCGACGACAAGTGGCGTCATGTCGCCCGTCTCCTGTCAGGCCATGCTGGCGGCGTTGAGCTTCTGGCGATACTGCTCGGCGTCCCAGTTGACCAGTTCGTCGTTCTCGGCGGGGGTGAGATAGTTCAGCCGCGCCTTGCCATCGACGCGCGCAGTCACGTCGGCAAGACAACGCTGCATGGCGTCGGCACCGGCGCTGGCGTCGCCGCGCATCAGCACGCCGGCGCCGGCAAACAGGATCGCTACGGGTGCCATGCCGAGCCGCGCGATGACGCCGGCCACGTCCTCGCCCGCCTTCGCCACGACCGAACCCTGGCCGAGGAAGATGACATGATCCGGATAGAGGCTGCCGGCCTTGGCCATATCCAGGCTTTCCGCATCGAGCGCGACCGCATGCGCTTCGACATCCGCCGGCAATCGGTAGTCGCCGGCCAGCGCCGTCAAGGCGGTGACATCGGGTGCGGCGGTCGCGCGCGCCGGCCGCGCCAGCAGCGACCGGATACGGTGCAGCAAGGCCTCCGCCTCGGCGACGGTTTCGGCGGCGACCACCAGCCCGTGATTGCCAAGGATCAGCACGTCAACCCCGGGCCGCAATTTTTCGGCAATGCCGCGGGCCAGCGGCAGGCCCGGCCGGAAATAAGGCACCCATGCCCATTCGATGCCGCCCAGCCGCCTGGCGACCTCGGCCTCGCCATCGGCTTGCACGGCAAGCGAAATCGTGTCGACGCAGTGGACATGCAGAACCACGCGTTGCGGCATCAAGGCATGCACCGTGGTCTCGATCGACGGGCGCAGGCCACGCGGATTGAGGTGTTCGATGGCGAAGGCCCGTGGTTTGTCGGCGGCCGGATCGCGCTGTTCGACGGCCTCGAGCAGCGGTGCCATTGCCACCGGCACCATGATGTCGTCGCTGAGCGCATCCTTTAGCCAGGTGCCCGAGGCCTTGATCCACAGCGTGTCGCCGGCCTTGAGCGAAGTGTTGCCGCCCGCCGCCTGCGTCATATGCGGGTTCAGCCCGATGCTGGCCGAAAGTGCGCGCAAGGCGGCAAGTTCCTGTGCATCAGCTTGGGTTGCCACGGCGCCTTCCTCCAACGTTTGCACGAAATCCCGTCGCCGGGGCCGCTGTCGCAGTTGATATCGCAGATATGAGCGATCTGCGTCAATAGTGATCTACTATCATCAAACCAGCTTGCAATCCGACTAATGTTGAGTAAGTTACACCAATCGCCTCGGAAAATGGCGTCAGGGAGGAAAGGGTTGAGCGACCTCGGCCGCCAGCGTCAGATCGTCGAATTGTTGCGGGACCGCCCGTTCGCCTCCGTTCGCGAGTTGCAGGAGCGGCTCGGCGTTTCGGCGGCGACGGTGCGGCGCGATATCGACCGGATCGACGAGGCCGGCGAAGCCCGCAAGGTCTATGGCGGCATTTCGGCGCTCGACGGCGCTTCGCATGCGGGCGTCGCCTATGCCCGCCCTTATGACGAGAACCGTGACCTCGCCGTCGAGGCCAAGCGTCAGATCGCGGCTCTCGCCGCGACCATGGTGCGCGATGGCGATGCCGTCATCGTCCATGGCGGTTCGACCTGCTTTCATCTCGGCGTCAAGCTCGCCGACCGCAACATCCGGCTCTACACCAATTCGATGCCACTCGCGGCCTATCTCAGCGATCATGGCCATTGCAGTCTGACGGTCGCCGGCGGCGACCTGCACCGCGAACCCGGCATTATCCATTCGCTGACCCAGGCAACGCCCTTCTATGCCTCGAAATTCTTTCTCGGCACGCAAGGCCTCAATCAGGAAGGGCTGTTGGAATCGCATCCGCTGCTGGTGCGCTCCATCGTCGACCTCAGCCTCTGCGCCGACCAGATCGTCGTGCTGGCCGACAGCCGCAAGCTGTCGATCCACGCGCGCAACGTCGCGCTGCCGCTGTCGCGCATCGGCACGCTGGTCACCGATGACGGGCTCTCCGATGCCGATGCGCGCATGCTGGAGGATGCCGGCGTCATGGTGCGGATCGCTTCAACCTCGGGAGCCCTCGCGTGAACGTGGCGGTGCTCGACTTCGGCAAGACCAATTCGAAGCTGTTCGTCTTCGGTCAGGACGGACGCATCCTCGATGAGCGTCGCACGCAGCCGAAATGGATGCGACAAGACGGGTTCAGCGTGCTTGACGGCGCCGCCCTCCATGACTGGGCGTTCGATGCCGTCACCGAAGCGGTCGAAAGCCACGGTGTGGAAGGGGTGATGGTGTCGGGCCATGGGTGCACTTTCGCCCTTGTCGACGACAAGGCGCTGACCCATCCGATCCTCGACTACGAGCAGGAGCCACCGGTCGAAATCGCGGCGCGGATCGACCGTCGCATTCCGGATTTCGCCGAGACGTTCTCACCCCGTCTGCCGCTCGGCTTCAACTATGGCCGTCACATGCTGTGGCTGCAGGAGGTCGATCCCGACGCGTTCGCGGCGGCGAAATGGATCGTCGGCTATCCCCAATACTGGAGCTGGCGCCTCGGCGGCAGGCCAGTCTCGGAGGTCTCCTATCTCGGCTGCCATTCGCATTTGTGGGCACCGCGCGAACGTGATTTCTCCTCGCTGGTCGACGCCGAGGGCTGGCGCGGCCAGATGCCGGTTTTCGAACGTGCCGGCGCCGTCGTCGGCGAGCAGCACTTCGGCCGTTCCGGGCGATCGATCGCCATCCACAATGGCGTCCACGACTCCAATGCGGCGCTGTACGCCTATCGCCGGCAAGGGCTTGGACCGCTGACCGTCGTCTCGACCGGCACCTGGGTCGTCGTGCTCAATCCCGACTGTCGGCTCGAAGCGCTCGACCGCGACCGCGACATGCTGGTCAATGTCGATGTCGACGGCGGCCCCGTACCGACCATCCGCTTCATGGGCGGGCGCGAATTCGCCGTCATCAGCGGCGGCTGGCAAGGCGCGATCCCGCATGGCTCGATACAGCAGGTGATCGATGCCGCCATCATGGCGCTGCCGAGCTTCGCGCCGGGCGGGCCGATGCCGGATCGCCCTGGACGGCTGGTCGGGCGCACGCCCGATGCCGGTGAACGCGCGGCGGTGGCGCTGCTCTACGTGGCGCTGATGATCGATCTCTGCCTCGACCTCATCCATTCCAACAACGTGGTGATCGTCGACGGCGGGCTGAACACTGGCGGCTTGCTCGCCGGGATGCTGGCGCAGTTGCGCCCCGGTCAGGCCTTCCTGCAAGGCGCCTCGCTGGAAGGCAGCGCCACGGGCGCCGCAGCACTCGCCTTCGAGAGCGTGGGGCGCGACTTCGCCGCCGAGCCGCCGGAGCCGGTGCAGGCGACACAATTCGGCGGCCTTACCGGCTATCGCGACACCTGGCGCGATCGCGTTGCCGGGCTGGATAGCGTCGCCAAGACGGCCGGTGGTGCCCGATGAGCGTGGCAGTCCAGACACAGGCGACGCGCCGGCCGTTGCTGGAGATGCGCCACATCTCCAAGACCTTCGGCGCGATACGAGCCCTGCAGGGCGTCTCGCTCAGCGTCCACGCAGGCGAACTGCACGCGCTGATGGGCGAGAACGGCGCCGGCAAGTCGACGCTGATGAAGGTGCTGTCCGGCGCCTATCGGCCGGATCCCGGCGGCGAGATCCTGATCGATGGGGTGCCCGCCGCGATCGGCGATCCGATCAAGGCGCGCGCCGCCGGCATCGCGGTGATCTATCAGGAGCTGTCGCTGGCGCCGAACCTGACGGTGGCGCAGAACATCTTTCTCGGCAACGAGCCGCGGCGGTTCGGCGTCGTCGACCGCGACCAGTGCAACCGGCGCGCCGCCGAGATCGTCGGCCGGCTCGGGGTCTCCTTCTCGGCGCGGGCCCTGGTCTCCGGCCTATCGCTCGGCGAGCGCCAGCTGGTCGAGATCGCCCGGGCGCTATCGACCAATGCGCGCATCATCGTCATGGACGAGCCGACCACATCGCTGACTTCGCGCGAGACCGACCGGCTGTTCGAGGTGATCGCGACGCTGAAAGCGCAAGGCATCGCCATCATCTACATCAGCCACCGCATGGAAGAGGTCTACCAACTCGCCGACCGCGTCAGCGTGCTGCGCGACAGCGGCTATGTCGGCACGCTGGAGCGGGCCGACCTCAACGCTTCTCGCCTGGTCTCGATGATGGTCGGCCGCGATCTCTCCGCCTTCTACAAGAAGGATCATCGCCCGCCGGATGAGAAACGCGCCGTCGCGCTCTCGGTGCGCGGCATGTCCGACGGGCGCCTGCTCAAGAACTGCTCGTTCGACCTCCATCACGGTGAGGTGCTGGCGTTGGCCGGCCTCGTCGGCTCGGGCCGCACCGAGCTTGCCAGGCTGATCTTCGGCGCCGACAAGCGCAGCACCGGCATCATGGAACTCGACGGCAAGCCGGTGACCATCGGCTCGCCCCGCGAGGCGCTCGACGCCGGCATCGCTTATCTGACCGAGGACCGCAAGGAACTCGGCCTGTTCCTCGACATGTCGATTTCGGACAACATCAGCATGGGCGTCCTGGCCAGGGACGCGCGAGCCGGCGGATTTCGCGATTTCATCGCCGCCGACAGGAGAGCGGCAAAGGCCATTGCCGACCTGTCCATCCGCACAGGCTCGGCACAGGCCAATGCCGGCTCGCTGTCGGGCGGCAACCAGCAGAAGGTGCTGCTCGCGCGGCTGCTGGAGACCGAACCGAAGGTCGTCATCCTCGACGAGCCGACCCGCGGCGTCGATGTCGGGGCCAAGTCGGAAATCTACCGGCTGATCGACAATCTCGCCAACAAGGGCATCGCCATCCTGATGATCTCCAGCGAATTGCCCGAGGTGATCGGCGTCGCCGACCGCGTGCTGGTGATGCGGGACGGAGCGGTCGCTGGCGAGGTTACGGCGTCCGAAGGCGAGCCGCTTCGCCAGGAAGCGATCATGGAACTCGCGACGGGAGCGTCTCAGCGATGACAGACAGGACGACCGGGACGAAGAGCGTGGATCAGGCGGCGGTCAGGAGCCGGCGGCTGCGCACCGCGCTTGCGGCGCTTGGCATGCTGCCGGTGCTGGTGCTGCTGGCCGCCGGCTTCCAGTTCATCAATCCGCGCTTTCTCACCGGCACCAACCTGCTCATCGTCACGCAGCAATCCTCGATCAACATCGTGCTTGCCGCCGGCATGACCTTCGTCATCCTGACCGGCGGCATCGACCTGTCGGTCGGCTCCATCCTTGCCGCCTCGGCGATGGTGGCGGTGCTGGTGTCGCTGGTGCCGGATTGGGGCCTGCTCGGCGTGCCGGCGGCCATCCTGGTCGGTCTCGGTTTCGGGCTCATCAACGGGCTGCTGGTCGCCTATATCAGGCTGCCGCCGTTCATCGTGACGTTGGGTTCGTTGACCGCCGTGCGCGGCGTTGCCCGCCTGCTCGGGCAGGACACGACGGTGTTCAACTCCGACCTGCCGTTCGACTTCATCGGCAACGGTTCGGTGCTCGGCATCCCCTGGCTGGTCGTCATCGCGCTGTCGGTGGTGGTGCTGTCCTGGCTGGTGTTGAAACGCACCGTGCTCGGCACCTGGATCTACGCCGTCGGCGGCAATGCCGAGGCAGCCAGACTGACCGGCATCAAGGTGCCGCTGGTGCTGCTCTTCGTCTATGGCGTTTCCGGCTTGCTCGCCGGCCTGGGCGGCGCCATGTCGGCGGCCCGGCTATACGCCGCCAACGGCTTGCAACTCGGACAGAGCTACGAGCTCGACGCCATCGCCGCCGTCATCCTCGGCGGCACCAGCTTCGTCGGCGGCGTCGGCTCGATCTGGGGCACGCTGATCGGCGGCCTGATCATCGCGGTGCTCTCCAACGGGCTCATCTTGGCCGGCGTCTCGGACATCTGGCAGTACATCATCAAGGGATTGGTCATCATCGTGGCGGTCGCCCTCGACCGCTACCGGCTCCAGGCAGGAGCAAGAACGTGAATGACCTGGTCGCCGGCATCAAAGACCGGCTTGTGTAACGCACCGTGAGAGGCGCGGGGCATCAGGAGGAAGTAAGCGTAATGAAGACCATCGCCAAACTGCTCTGCGGCGCCGCCCTCGCGGCCGTCGTCATCGCGCCGGCATCGGCCAAGGACCTCAATAAGGTCGGCATCTCGGTCGGCCTGCTCGGCAACCCCTTCTTCGTCGCCACCATCAAGGGCATCGAGGATGCGGCAAGGAAGATAAATCCGAAGGTCGAGGTGACATCGGTATCGGCCGATTATGACCTCAACAAGCAGGTCTCGCAGGTCGACTCCTTCATCGCCGCCGGCGTCGACGTGATCATGCTCAACGCGGTCGATGCAAAGGCGATCGCTCCGGCGGTGAAGAAGGCGCAGGCCGCCGGCATCATCGTCGCGGCCTTCGACGTTTCGGCGCCGGGCGCCGACGTCACGGTGATGACCAACAACGTCAAGGCCGGCGAGGAAGCCTGCCAGTATCTGGTCGACCACACCGGGGGCAAGGGCGACTACGTTATCCTCAACGGACCGGCGTCGTCGTCGATCCTGGAGCGGGTGAAGGGCTGCAAGAACGTGCTTGCCCAGCATCCCGACATCAAGATCCTGTCCGACGACCAGAACGCCGAAGCCTCCCGCGACGGTGGCCTGAAAGTGTTCCAGTCGCTGCTTACCCGTTTCGACAAGATCGACGCGGTGTTCGCCATCAACGATCCGACGGCGATTGGCGCCGAACTCGCCGCCAAGCAGCTCAACCGTTCCGAGTTCGTCTTCACAGCGGTCGATGGCGCGCCCGATATCGAGAAGGAACTGGCGTCCGGCAAATCGATGATCAAGGCCTCGGCCTCGCAGGATCCTTACGTGATGGCCGGCCAGTCGCTGACCATGGCGGCCGACCTGCTGGCCGGCAAGAAGCCTCAGGAGGCCACGGTGCTGCTCGACCCGAAGCTGATCACTGCCGAGAACCTGAAGGATTACAAGGGCTGGACCGCGGCCCGCTAAGCCTCCCAAGGCTGGTGGGGCCGGGGCGGTCCCCCCCCCCCGGGGGGGCCGGCGGGGCCTCCCCCGGCCGCACCTCTCTTCCACCTCAATACCCGGGGACGATCATGTCGCGCATCGGAATCCATTCTTTCGTCTGGTCGGCAAGCTCGGCGCAGGACGAGCTCGAACGTACGCTGGCCAATACCAAGGAGGCCGGTTTCGACCTGATCGAATTCTCCTATCTCGACCCCGCCAATGTCGATATCGGCAGGCTTGCCAAACGCATCGCCAGTCTTGATCTCGGGGTTGCGATCAGCATCGGATTGCCTGGAGAGGGCGACATTTCGAGCGCCGACAAGACGATCGCCGCGCGCGGCGTCGAGATCCTCAACGACACCATCGCGCTGACGCGCGACCTTGGCGGCCGCAAGGTCGCCGGCATTCTTTCGACCAGCCATGGCCTGGAGGTCGAGGCGCCGACACGCGATCAATGGAACCGCAGCGCGGCAACGCTGGCCAAGGTCGCCGAGACGGCCAAGGCCGCCGGCGTCACGCTCAACCTCGAAATCGTCAACCGCTTCGAGAGCAACCTGCTCAACACCGCCGCGCAGGGCCTGGCGTTCATCGAGGACACCGGGTCGGACAACATCTTCCTGCATCTCGACACCTTCCACATGAACATCGAGGAGGCCGATGTCGGGCTCGCCATCCGCCACGCGGCGGCCAAGATCGGCTATGTCCATATCGGCGAGAGCCATCGCGGCTTCCTCGGCACCGGCAATATCGACTTCGCAGCGATATTCGATGCGCTGACCGCAATCGGCTATGCCGACGATCTCAGCTTCGAATCTTTCTCCTCGGAGATCGTCGACGAGAACCTGTCGAAGAAGACCGCCATTTGGCGCAATCTATGGACCGACAACATGGCGCTCGCCAGGCACGCGCGCGCCTTCATCGGTCTCGGGCTGGAGACGGCGCAGCGCAAGGCGGAGCTGGTCTCGGCGCGACATAAGCCGTAGCAACTCCAGGTCGGCGCGGGCAGTGGACGGGTCCTGTCCGGATGCGCGGCCGCGCCTGTTTCGCATGGCATGGCATTGCTCCCGTCATGTGCATCGGCTATCCGACCTCGAACATATCAAGCGAACGGAGCCCGGCATGACGAACAGAACCATCCTCAAATTCGGTCCCGTCGAGCACGCGGAAGCCGGCGATCTGCCCGGCTGGATCGTGGTCGAGGGCCAACCGACCATGCAGACCGCCGTCCAGCACACGACCGCGGACGGCAAGGTGATATCGGGCACCTGGCGCGCGTCGCCTGGCACCTATCACGCGACCTACACCGACTATGAGTTCGTGCACATGACCGCCGGCCGCATCATCATCACGCCCGACGGCGGCACGCCGGTCGAAGTCGGCCCCGGAGACGCCTTCGTGGTGGAAGCCGATTTCAAGGGCACCTGGAAGATCATCGAGCCGGTGACCAAGCATTTTGTCGTCCGGGTCGGCTGAGCCGGCCTGGTCGCACTTGAAGCATGAAAAATCCCGCCATGGTTCGCCATGGCGGGTGACCACGGCCAGCTTCGCGCACATTGCGGCACAGCTGCCCGCCCCACTGCTGCGATCAACCTGCTCGTCATCGAACGGTTTGTTCTCCGCATGCATCTCCGCACCTGACGGCTCTGCCGCTTCAGGTTGTGGAACATTCAGCTGGAGCCGGCCTTCTTACCTCGCATTGTCTTTCAGGGATGCAATGCAATCGCGCAAGCCTCGGTAGGCCTCGTCAAGGATTGGCATGGTGATCCCGACAGGAATCGAACCTGTGACCTACAGATTAGGAATCTGCCGCTCTATCCTACTGAGCTACGGGACCACGCGGCCCGACACATAGCCGCTTCGGACCGTTTCGCCAAGAGGCTGGCCGAACGCAATTCGTCCCGGCCTTTACATGACCGGCATCAGGCGGCCAGCGCCGTCTCCGCCAGTTTCACCCAGTAGCTCATGCCGTGCGGGATGGCTTCGTCGTTGAAGTCATAGGCCGGGTTGTGGAGACCGGCGGTCTCGCCATTGCCGATGAAGATGAACGCGCCGGGCCGGGCTTCCAGCATATAGGAGAAATCCTCGCCGCCCATCACCGGCTGGATCGCGCGGTGCACCTGGGCATCGCCCGCCACGTCGGCGGCGACATCGCTGGCGAAGACCGTCTCATCCGCATGATTGAACGTCACCGGGTAGTTCGCGTCGTAATCGACTTCGATCGTCGCGCCATAGGCGGTGGCCAGCCCCGCGCAGATCGCGCGGATCCGCTCTTCCGATTTCTTGGCCACTTCCTTCTTCAGCGTGCGCACGGTGCCGGCGATCTCGGCCGATTCAGGGATGATGTTGTAGGCGTCGCCCGCGTGGAACTTGGTCACCGACACCACCACGGCCTCGACCGGGTCGGTGCTGCGCGAGGCGATCGTCTGCAAGGCGCCGACCAACTGGCTGGCGATGACGATCGGGTCGATCGTGCCGTGCGGCATCGCCGCATGGCCGCCCTTGCCTTTCACGGTGATGGTGAATTCGGCCGTCGCCGCCATGATCGGGCCCGGACGGATGGCGAACTGGCCGACCGGCAGGCCCGGCATGTTGTGCATGCCGAACACTTTCGCGATAGCGAAGCGCTCCATCATGCCGTCCTTGACCATCTCGTTGCCGCCGCCGCCACCTTCTTCCGCCGGCTGGAAGATCACCGCCACGGAGCCGGCGAAATTGCGCGTCTCGGCGAGATATTTCGCCGCACCGAGCAGCATCGCGGTGTGGCCATCATGGCCGCAGGCATGCATCTTGCCCGGAACGGTCGACGCGTAGGGCTTGCCCGTGATCTCCTTGAGCGGCAGTGCATCCATGTCGGCGCGCAACCCGATTGTGGGGCCTTCTCCCTGACGGCCGCGGATGATGCCGACGACGCCCGTCTTGCCGAGGCCAGTCACCACGTCGTCGCAGCCAAACTCCTTCAGCTTTTCGGTGACGAAGGCCGCCGTCTTGAAGACATCGAAGTTCAGTTCTGGCGTCTGGTGCAGATGCTGTCGCCAGCCGGCGACTTCGTCCTGCATTTCGGCGGCGCGGTTCAGGATTGGCATGATGTTTCCATTTCGTTGTTGGTGCAGCCGGCTTCAGCCCGGTGTTTTGCAATTATGCCCGGTGCTTTGCAATTGTGCCCAGTGCTTGCAAATGTGATTGTCAGGCGCTTTGCCATGTTGGCGTCACATAGGGTAAATAGCACCGCAATAATGCGGTCCGGTTTTTGAGGGTCGGATCCTTATGCTGGCGGTCACGTAACGAAATCTTACGGAGCCAGGGGCAATCAGGGCAAGAGGCGATTTCGGATTCGATCATGCGGCACAGGCATTTCCTCAAACTATTCCCGGCTGGCGCAATCATGCTGTCGGCCCTGGCTGGGCCGGCGCTGGCCAATCCGGTGGTGGTCTTCGACCTCAAGAGCGGCCAGATCCTGCAGCATCAGGATGCGTTCAAGCGCTGGTACCCGGCCTCGCTCAGCAAGCTGATGACCGCCTATGTGACCTTCCGCGCGATCGCGGCCGGGGAAGTCCAGCTCGATTCGCCGATCAAGGTGACCAAACACTCCGCCGGCGAACCGCCGAGCAAGATGGGCTTCAAGCCGGGCTCGGTGATGCGGCTCGACAATGCGCTGAAGATGATGCTGGTCAAATCGGCCAACGACATCGCCATGGCGGTCGGCGAGAATGTCGGCGGTTCGCAGGCAGCCTTCGCCGAAAGGATGAATGCCGAGGCGGCCCGGCTCGGCATGAACGGCACCCATTTCGTCAACCCGAACGGCCTTTACTCGCCCGACCAGTACACGACGGCGCGCGACCTCTCGATCCTGGTGATGGCGATCCGTCGCGAATTCCCGCAATATGCGCCGTGGTTCTCGATCGAGGGGCTCGCGGTCGGCAAGAAGGCCATTCCGAACTACAATCTCTTGATTGGCCGCTATCCCGGCGCCGACGGCATGAAGACCGGCTTTGTCTGCCCGTCCGGCTTCAACATGATCGGTTCGGCGACGCGCAACGGGCGCACGCTGGTGGCGGTCGTGCTCGGCGAGAAGTCGGCGGTCAGCCGTGCCGAAGCGGCGGCGAAACTGCTCGATGAGGGCTTTGGCGCGCCTGCCGCCGGGTCGACCACCATCGCCACGCTCGCCCCCTACGGTGATCTTGTCTCGCCCAACGACATGCATGACGAGGTTTGCAAAAAGAAGACGAAGGCGGAGCAGTCCGAGGCGCCGCCGGCCACCGCCGGCAAGGACGTGCCGAAATCACCCTATCAGGAGAAGCTCGACCATGTGCCGACGCTGGTTGCCGTCGGCCTCGGCGGCGCCACTGGTCCGGCGCCGAAAGCGATCCTCGACGAGGGCGGCCAGGAATATGCCGACGTGCCGATCCCGACCTGGCGGCCTGACAAGCCTGTACCGGCCGGCACCGGCCCGAAAGTCGCGGGTGCCGCCGCGCAAGGCGACCAGCCGGCCAAGGTTGCGAATTAACCCGATGGGTGGTTTCCCGATTCCCGTCTCGGTGCTGACCGGCTTCCTCGGGGCCGGCAAGACGACATTGCTCAACCGGCTCCTGAAGGATCCGGCGCTGGCCGACACTGCGGTCATCATCAACGAGTATGGCGAGGTGGCGATCGACCATCTGTTGGTCGAGCAGGCTTCCGACGGCATCATCCAGCTTTCCGACGGCTGCCTGTGTTGCACGGTGCGCGGCGAACTTGTCGACACGCTGGCCGACCTGGTCGACCGGCTGCAGACTGGCCGTATCGCCCGGCTTGCCCGCGTCGTCGTCGAGACCACGGGACTGGCCGACCCGGCGCCGGTGCTGCAGTCGATCATGGCCCATCCGGCGCTGGTCCAGGCATTTCGGCTCGACGGCGTCATCACCCTGGTCGATGCGGTCAACGGTGGTGCGACGCTCGATGCGCATGTCGAGGCGGTCAAGCAGGTCGCGGTGGCCGACCGCATCGTGCTCTCCAAGGCCGACTTGGTCACCGATCGCGGCGACCTCGAAGCGCTGCGGGCGCGCTTGCGGCAGATCAATCCCGGGGCTCAGCTGCTCGATGTCGTGGAGACGAAAACCGGGGTGGCGGCACTGTTCGACTGCGGCCTCTACAATCCGGCGACCAAGTCCGCCGACGTGCGGCGCTGGCTCGGCGAAGAGGCGGCGAATGACCACGACCATCATGACCATGAGGGGCACGGGCATGACCACGGGGGGCACGAGCATGGCCATGTCCATCGCCACGATCAGCGCGTAAAAACCCATTCGTTGGTGCATGACGGGCCGGTGCCGTTTTCAGCCATCGAGATGTTCCTCGATCTCCTGCGCTCGACCCATGGCGAGCACCTGCTGCGGATGAAGGGCGTCATCGAACTACAGGAGGACCCGTCGCGGCCGCTGGTCGTGCATGGCGTGCAGAAGATCCTGCATCCGCCGGCGCGATTGCCATCCTGGCCGGACAGCCAGCGCGGCACGCGTCTGGTACTGATTACGCTCGACATGCCGGAAGACTATGTACGCCGGCTGTTCGCCGCCTTCACCAACCGGCCGTCGGTCGACACGCCTGACCGCGCGGCGCTGGAAAACAATCCGCTGGCGATCGCTGGGCGTTAAATTCTACGACTGCTGTTCGCCGCGTTCGACCAGAAAGCGATGGCCACCGGACATCGCCGCCGTCTCGATCAATTGGTGACCGCTGTCGGCGCAGAACGCCGGAATGTCGATGACGGCCAGCGGATCGGTCGTCTCCAGCCAGAGCCTGCTGCCGGGCTGCATCCCGGCCAGGCGCTTTTTCGCCTTCAGCACGGGCAAGGGGCAGTTCAGCCCTTTCAGGTCATAGACGGCGGCCAACTCAGCCGCCGAACATGCCGAGCAGCTTGTTCTTCAGCTTCGTCACCCGGCTCTCGTCGGCACTCGCGGCCTGTGTCTCGGCCACGGGTGCCGCCTCGGCGGGGGCGGCGATGGTCGCGGTGGCGACAGGAGCTTCCTTGGCGGCCTTGGCCGCAATCTTGGCGGTCTTGGCCGCTTCCTTTTCGGCCAGCGCTTGGGCCTTGGCGGCTTGCTTTTCTGCCAGTGCCTGTGCCTTGGCCTGCTTGGCGGCCTCGATCGCCGCCAGCCTCTGCTCCTCGGCCTTCTGCTTGGCGGCCTTTTCGGCGTCGAGTGCGGCCATCTTGCGGCCGGCTGGCGAATCGATGCGGCCCATGCGCGCCGTCTCGGTCACCGAACCGTCGGTGTTGAGCGACGGCGGATCGATCGGCACGCGCTCGCCACGAGCCCGGCGCTTGGACCAGTCGGAGACGATGCTGGCTTCCTTGATGCCGGCAATCGTCGGCTTGGGTGGCGGCACGCTGGCCTTGAGCGCACTGTTGAAGGCCGCGTCATAGGTGCTTTGATAGGCGTTGTAGGCGCTCTTCAGCGAATCCGGCTGGGTGGTCGCCGGGCAAGGGCCGGTCGGATTGAAAGTCTGCCCATCGGCGGCCACCTGATTGAAGACGTAGCGCTTCTCGCAGACATCGACCTTCGGCGGCACCTTGGTGACCTCGAAATTGTCGTAGCCGACCTTGAGCATCTTCCAGAATTCGTAATTCGGGTCGTTGCGGTAGCGCGCCATATTGGCGGCGGTCATGCGGAACGGAAAAGCCTGGATCTGGAACTCGGTCTGGCCGCCCTGGAAGGCGTCACGGCCGAAGGCGTAGATCTGCTCGATCTGTGCGTCGGTCATCGAATAGCAGCCCGATGACGAGCAGGCGCCATGGACCATCAGATTCTGGCCGGTGCGGCCGTTGGCACGATCATAGGCGTTGGGAAAGCCGATGTTGAACGACAAATGGTAGTTCGAGCGCGGATTCATCTGCGACGGGCGCACCGTGTAAAAACCTTCCGGCGCCTGGCGGTCGCCCTCGGTGTATTTCGGCCCGAGCTTGCCCGACCATTTGCAGATGTCATAGCTCGCCACCATGTCGTAGCGGCCGTTGGTCTTGGCCTTCCAGATCTCGAGCTTGCCTTCTTCCTTGAAGATGCGCGCCATCACCGAGGAGGTGCGGACCATGCCCTTGGCCCTCATGTCGGCGAGGATCTTGTCCGGCAGCGGCTTGTTGGCTTCCGGGGCAAAGTCCTTCATCGACGAATCATTGCAGCCCGCGACGGCTATCGAGGCGGCAAGGACTCCAGTACGGGCAAGCTTGGCAAACATGGATAAGTCTATGTCTTTTCCCGGGCCAATGGCTTCGAAACGGCCAAACCCCGCATGCTGAACACTGACGGAACGTAAGCCCGTTAACCTTGACAATTCCTTACCGCAAGGCGCGGCCGATCCATCACGGTGATTTCATTGAACCGAATGGGGCGGCATTTTTGTGGCGAAATTGCTCATCGCCGCCACATTGCTGCGGGCGGAGCGCTCCCGGCAACGTTGTTCCGCCGCCCAAGAGGCGTCAGAGGCTGCGGCCCATCGCCAGATATTTCTCGCGGCGCTGTTCGCGGAAATCGGTGTTGGCGCCGGCAAACTCCCTCATCGTCTTGGCGATGAGGTCGCCGGTCGCGGCAATCACCGTTTCGGGCGCGCGCTGGGCACCGCCCATCGGCTCGGGGATGATGGCGTCGATGATCTTTAGTTCCAGCAGATCCTGGGCGGTGATCTTCATGTTGGTCGCCGCGTCCTTGGAGCGCGTCGTGTCGCGCCACAGGATGGAGGCGGCGCCTTCAGGCGAAATCACCGAATAGATAGCGTGTTCGAGCATGTAGACGCGGTTGGCGGTGGCGATCGCGATGGCGCCGCCCGAACCGCCTTCGCCGATGACCACCGAGATCGACGGCACTTTCAGCCCAAGGCAAGCCGAGGTCGAGCGGGCGATGGCTTCGGCTTGGCCGCGCTCCTCGGCGCCGACGCCGGGATAGGCGCCGGCCGTGTCGACCAGCGTCAGCAGCGGGATCTTGAAACGATCGGCAAGCTCCATCAGCCGCACCGCCTTGCGATAGCCTTCGGGGCGCACGGAGCCGAAATTGTGCTTGAGGCGGCTCGCCGTGTCCGAGCCCTTTTCCTGGCCGAGAATTGCGATGGGTTCGCCGCGGAAACGGGCAAAACCGCCGACGATCGCCTGGTCCTCGCCGAAGTTGCGGTCGCCGGCGAGCGGCGTGAAGTCGCTGAACAGGCCTTTGATGTAGTCGACGCAGTGCGGCCGGTCGGAGTGGCGCGCCACCTGCACCTTCTGCCACGGCGTCAGCGCCTTGTAGAGTTCGCGCAGCGCATCGCGCGAGCGCTTCTCGAGCCTGGTGATCTCATCGGCGACATCGACCGCCTCGCCGTTCTCGGCAAGCTTCTTGAGCTCGAGGATCTTGAGCTCAAGATCCTGCACCGGCTTTTCGAAATCGAGGTAATTGTACATGCTTGGGCGGACCGATGCGTCGGAAGGCAATGACTGCGGAACCGTTGAAACCAAGGCTCCGGGCGGTGAAATGTCGTTCTCACATAGCGATATGAGGCCTAGTCGGCAAGCGGATGATGATCGTTGACCAGCCGCACTAGCCGCTCCTCCAGCACATGGGTGTAAATCTGCGTCGTCGATATGTCGGCATGGCCGAGCAGCTGCTGCACGGCCCTGAGATCGGCGCCGTTCTGCAGGAGATGGCTGGCGAAGGCATGGCGCAGCACGTGCGGTGAGATCTTGGCCGAGGCGATGCCGGCGCGCGCCGCCAGGCCTTTCAGATCGCGAGCAAAGACCTGGCGCGAGAGATAGCCGCTGTCGGATGTCGCCGGGAACAGGAATGGGCTGTCGGCGAAGGCAGGTAGCTTGGCCCGAGCGTCAAGCCAGCTCCGCATCGCCGCGCGCGCCTTGGCCGACAGCGGCACCATGCGTTCCTTGTCGCCCTTGCCGCGCACCATGAAGAAACGGTCGTCGCGTTGCGCCACCGTCACCGGCAGACCGACCAGTTCGGAAACGCGCAGACCCGTTGCGTAGAGCACTTCGACCAGCGCATGCAGGCGCAACGCCGCCAGCCTGTCGGCGTGGCCGAGCCCGGCATCGCCGGCTTCGTGCGCGGCGCGGTCGATCAGCCGGCCGGTTTCGGCCTCGCTCATCGTCTTGGGCAGCGGGCGGCCCTTTTTCGGGCTGTCCAGCGTGCCGGTGGGGTCGTCGCTGCGCAGGCCTTCGGCATAGAGGAACTTGAAGAACTGGCGGATCGCCGACAGTTTGCGCGCTTGCGAGGTCGGCGCGAAGCCGCGCGCGGCGATGTCGTCGAGATAGGCCCTGATATCGGCGGCACCTGCGCGGGCAAGTCCGCCATCGATCCCGTCGGAAGCATCCTCCAGATCGCGGCGATAGGAGGAAAGCGTGTTCTCGGCCGCTCCCCGCTCGGCGCTCATCATTTCCAGGAAGGCCTCGATGCGGGCGGCGCTGTTCATTTCCTTGAGACGGTTCCGAGTCAGTTTCTGGGATTTCAGTTTTTCTTGGGATTGAGCTTTTCCGGCGGAATACGCACGCTCATTTCCGCTCTTTTCGGCTCGACGAACATCACCAGAGCAAACATCGTACCATAGGCAATGCCGGCCAGAATCGCTGCTATCACGACAAAGCGAAACAGTGTCGGCATTAATTCTCGCCCGTCTTTTTGTTCTGCGTTTCCAAACCCTGTGCCCTTATGGGACGCCAATCCGGCCAATTCAAGGAAGAAGCGGGTCCCTGTTAGCAACTTCTGATGCAGGCGTCGCTCCGTCCATATCGGCCCAAGGCACTCGGCACGCTTGACGCAAACCGGCTTTTCATGTCGATACGCCGGCAAAGAGGGCCCAAGAAACAGCTGATGAACGCGCTACAGGCAAATCCTCCAGGCGAGTCCCATGCCGCGCTGCTTGGCCGGCTGGGCGGCCGGTCCATTGTCTTTGTCGGGCTGATGGGCGCCGGCAAGACCGCGATCGGCCGCAAGGTGTCGACGATGCTTTCGCTGCCCTTCATCGACAGCGACCAGGAGATCGAGAGCGTGTCGCGGATGACCGTTCCCGAGCTGTTCGAGCGCTATGGCGAGACCGAGTTCCGGGCCCTGGAACAGCGTGTCATCCTGCGCGTGCTTGAAAACGGCCCGCAGGTTCTGTCGACCGGAGGCGGTGCCTTCATGAACGCGCAGACGCGCGAGGCCATCGCCGCGCACGGCGTGTCGGTGTGGCTGAAGGCCGAGCTCGACCTTCTGATGGACCGCGTTTCCAAGAAGCAGAACCGGCCGCTTTTGAAAAGCGCCGATCCTCGCGCGGTGCTGGAGCGGCTTATAGGGGAACGCTATCCGGTCTATGCCACCGCTGACATCACCGTGCCGACCCGCGACGATCGCAAGGAGGTCATCGCGGCCGAGGTGGTCGAGGCGCTGTGCCGGCATTTCGGCATCGATGCGATAGCCGCGACCGGCGAGGTCGATTCATGAGTGCGGACCAGCCAGTCACGGTGGAAGTCGGTCTCGGCGACAGGGCCTACGACATATTAATCGGCTCCGGCCTGCTGTCGCGCGCCGGCGCCGAGATTTCGCGCCGGCTGCCGGGCACACGTGCCGCCGTCGTGACCGACGAGAACGTCGCCGCCGCGCATCTCGATGCGCTGAAGGCCGGGCTCGAGAAGGGTGGCATCCAGCCGGCCGTCATCACGATGCCGCCCGGCGAGAAGACCAAGAGCTTTGCCCATCTCGAGGCGGTGGTCGATGGCGTCCTGGCGGCCAGGCTGGAGCGCGGCGACGTCGTCATCGCGCTTGGCGGCGGCGTCATCGGCGATCTCACCGGCTTTGCCGCCGGCATCGTGCGGCGGGGCATGAATTTCGTGCAGGTTCCGACCTCGCTGCTGGCGCAGGTCGATTCCTCGGTCGGCGGCAAGACCGGCATCAACAGCCCGCGCGGCAAGAACCTCGTCGGCGTCTTCCTCCAGCCGAGGCTGGTGCTGGCCGATACCGAAGTGCTCGACACGCTGCCGATCCGCGAATTCCGCGCCGGCTATGCCGAGCTTGCCAAATACGGGCTGATCGACCGGCCGCAATTCTTCGCCTGGCTGGAAGCGAACTGGGAAAAGGTGTTCGCCGGCGGACCGGAGCGGGTCGAGGCCATTGCCGAGGCCTGCCGCGCCAAGGCCGATGTCGTTGCCCGCGACGAGTTCGAGACCGGTGACCGCGCCTTGCTCAATCTCGGGCACACATTCGGCCATGCGCTGGAAGCCGCCACGCAGTATGACGGCGCTCGCCTCGTCCATGGCGAGGGGGTCGCCATCGGTATGGCGCTGGCGCACCGGTTCTCGTCGCGGCTCAATCTCGCCAGCCCCGACGACGCGGCCCGCGTCGAGGCACATCTGCGTGCCGTCGGCCTGCCGTGGCGGATGGCCGATATCCCGGGTGACTTGCCCGATGCCGAGGCCCTGCTTTCATTCATCACGCAGGACAAGAAGGTGTCGCGCGGCGCGCTGACCTTCATTCTGACACGCGGCATCGGCCAAGCCTTCATCGCCAAGGACGTACCGGCCTCGGAAGTGCTGTCGTTCCTCGGGGAAAACCATCCAGCCAGCCGGAAAGCCGGCTGAGATGGACAATGGCTGGATCGTCGTCGCCGTCCTTGCCATCCTCGTCCTGCTGGTCGTTGCCGTGCGCACACGCCTGCTTGCCATGTTCGGCTATGAGCTGTCGCGCATCGAGCCGCAGCGCTCGAGCCAGGACGAATTGCGCGGCGCGGTCGACGATTTTCGCCGCGACGGACAGGTTGTGCGCGTGGATCGCGACCGTATCGGCGGACTGTTCGACCTCGAAGAGCTCGAAGTTTCCGACGTCATGGTCCACCGCACCAACATGCGCTCGGTCAATGCCGACAATGCGCCGGAGGCGGTGGTGCGCGAGATCCTGCAGAGCCCGCACACCCGCATGCCGCTCTGGAAAGGCTCGCTCGACAACATCGTCGGCGTGCTGCACGCCAAGGATCTGCTGCGTGCACTGAACGAAGTCGGCAACGATTTTTCGCAAATCGACGTGATGAAGATCGCGTCAAAACCCTGGTTCGTGCCCGACACCACGACCTTGCAGGAACAGCTCAACGCCTTCCTGCGCCGCAAGGCTCATTTCGCCGTCGTCGTCGACGAATATGGCGAGGTCGAGGGGCTGGTGACGCTGGAGGACATCATCGAGGAGATCGTCGGCGAGATCGCCGACGAGCATGATGTCGACATCCAGGGCGTCAAGCAGGAGGCCGACGGCTCCGTCGTCGTCGAAGGGACGGTGCCGATCCGCGACCTCAACCGGGCGCTCGACTGGAACCTGCCGGACGAGGAGGCGACCACCATCGCCGGCCTCGTCATCCACGAGGCGCAATCGATCCCCGAGGAGAAGCAGGCCTTTACGTTCCACGGCAAGCGTTTCGTCGTCATGAAACGCGACAAGAACCGGATTGCCAGGGTCAGGATCAGGCCAGCCGGCGACAGTTAGACTAGAGCCGCCGCCTTGCCGATCCTTCACTGGAATTCCCGCCCGCCGGGATGCATTCTTTGCCGATGATGATTATCGATCGGCGAACCTTGCTCCTGGCTTCGATGTCCACCTTGTTGCCTGCTGGGGCATTGGCGGCGCGAGACAAGCCATCGCCCGAAACCTTCGACTATGGACCGGCCAAGCTCGACATCTATGCGCCCGGTGGCGCGAGAAACCTGCCGGTTGTCTTCTTCGTCCATGGCGGCGCGTGGCGGTTCGGCAGACGTAGCCAGGTCAACGCCAAACCGGCCTTCCTGCTTGCCAACGGCTTCTGCTTCGCCTCCATCGACTACCGCATGCTGCCACAGGCTGATGTCGCCACCCAGGCGGGCGATGTCGAGAAGGCCTATGCCTATATCAGGGCCAATATCGCCCAACATGGCGGCGATCCCAGCCGTATCGTCGGCATGGGCCATTCGGCCGGCTGCCACCTGATTGCCCTGACCGGCATGCGCGGCGGACTGCCCGGCGTCGCCGGCCTGCTTCTCGATGATACCCGGGCCTATGATCTCGCCGCACTTTCCAGGAATGGGGGCATGGTTCGGGCCTATGCGCGGGCCTTTTCCGATCCTTCGCAATGGGCGGCACTTTCGCCGGCGAGCTATGTGGACGGCCGCAAGCATCCGCCAACCTTCATTGCCTATTCTCGCGCCGAGGGTCGCGGCGAACAGTCCACGGCCTTTGCCGAGCTCCTGCGCGCCAGCGGCACTGGGGTGACGCTGTTCGACGGCAGTGCTTATACGCACATGTCGATCAACCGCGATTTCGGTGAGGATGGCGACGCGCTGACCATCGCGGCGCTGGCGTTCCTGAAATCGACGGTCGGCTGAGCGCACCGGCGCGTCCGCGGAGCGTGTTCTACTCGTTCCGCCCGACAGCGTCCGATGAAAGCCGAGGCCGAAACTCAACAGTCACTGCTGGAGCGTTCGTTGAGCGTCGCACCGGTTTCGGCGTCGACCGCGGCCAGGCTGACCTCATAACCCCAGAGGCTTCGGATATGGCGCAGGGTCGCGTCGCGGCTGCCACCGTCGAGCAGTACGCCCTCCTTCACCTTGTGCTGCAGCCGCAAATGCCGGTCACCGAGCAGGTCGACATCCACAACCTGGATATCCGGCCGGCTCGCCCCGACATCGTAGCTGTGGGCCAGCGCGGCACGTATTTTTTGGTAGCCGCGCTCATTGTGGATCGAGGCGACCTCGTAATGCGCGTCGTCGGCCTGGTCGGCCAGGACAAACATCCGCCACTTCCGTATCAGGGCCGGGCTGAGGTGCTGGCGGACGAAGGATTCGTCGCGGTGATTGGCCCATGCGTCCAGGAGCACGTCGCGCCAGTCACCGCGACCCGCAATGTCGGGAAACCAGTCGCGGTCCTCCGCCGTCGGCTCGGTCGAAATGCGCTGGATGTCCTGCATCATGTCGAGGCCGAGCGCGTACGGATTGATACCGGAGAACCGGGGGTCGTCGAAGGCCGGCTGGAAGATCACATTGGAATGGTTGCGCAGGACCTCGAGCATGGCGCCCTCGCTGATCTGGCCGCGGTCGAACAATGCGTTCATGAGAGTGTAGTGCACGAAGGTGGCGCAGCCTTCATTCATCACCTGCGTTTGCCGCTGCGGATAGAAATACTGTGCAACGACACGCACGATGCGGATGATCTCGCGTTGCCAGGGCTCCAGGACAAGGCTGTTCTTCTCGAGGAAATAGAGCAGGTTTTCCTCAGGCAGGTTGAGCGATTTCTTCCGCTCCGCCAGGCCTTCGTCCTTCTTCTCGGTCTTGCTGGTGTCCTGTGAAGGAGGCAGCGTGCGCCACAAGTCGTTGTAGGAGCGCTCTTCATATTCCAGGCGCTCGCGCAACCCTTCACGCTGCCGCTCGGACGACAGCTTTGGCGGCCTGTGATATCGGAACACGCCTTGCTCCATCAGCGCGTGAGCGCTGTCGAGAATGCTTTCCACGGCTGACAATCCGTGCCGCTCCTCGCATCGGGCAATGTAACCCTTGGCGAACTCCAGGTAGCTTAGAATCCCCCCGGCGTCGGTCCACTGCTGGAAAAGATGATTGTTCTTGAAGAAATGATTGTGTCCGAGCGCTGCATGCGCCGTCACCAGGGCCTGCAAGGCCATGGTGTTTTCCTCCATCAGGTAGACGATGCAGGGATTGGAATTGATGACCAGTTCATAGGCCAACCCCCGTCCGCCCTTGCGGTAGAGAAAGTCCTGATACAGGAAATGCTTGCCGAATGACCAGTGACGATACATCAGCGGCATGCCGACCGATGAGTAAGCGTCGAGCATCTGCTGCGAAGATATGATCTCCATCTGCACCGGATAGGTGTCCAGCTTGAGCTCCTCGACGGCGATTGCCGCGATCGCCTCATAAGCCTGCGACAATTTCTGGAAATCCCAGTCGGATCCGGAAAAGAGCAAACCCGGTTTGCTGGCTGTCCTGGCCATGGTTTCCCCTCAGGCGCTCTTGCGGAGCGCGGGCTGTTTGGCGAAGAGCCGACGAAAGACGGGATAGATATCGGCGGCCGTGGCTATGCGGCTCATCTGGAAGTTCGGCCAGTTCGATTCGATGGCGCTGTAGGCCCGCCAGAGCGATGTCCCGTTTTCGGTCGCGCCGAAGATGTGGCTCTCGCGTTCGTCGATGATCTCGACATAGGCGAAATACTGGCACAGGCGCATGAGCTTGCCGTTCAGCAGGGCGATGCAGCGCTCGGAATCGGTGGCGAAATTGTCGCCGTCCGAAGCCTGCGCGGCGTAGATGTTCCACTCGCTAGCGGGATAACGCTGCTTGATCACGCGATGCATTTCCTCGAGTGCGGTAGAAACGACGGTGCCGCCGCTTTGCGTGCAGTAGAAGAAGGTTTCCTCATCCACCTCCTGCGCTTCGTGCGTATGGCGGATGAAGACGATTTCGGTGCGCTCATAACGTCGCTTCAGGAACAGGTGCAGTAGCACGAAGAAGCGCTTGGCCAGGTCCTTCTCCCGCTCCCCCATCGAGCCCGACACGTCCATCAAGCAGAACATGACCGCTTTCGCGTTCGGCACCGGGGTCGGGTCGAAGCGGTTGAACCGGATGTCGACCGGGTCGACGAAGGCAATCCGCCGGCGCCGGCGCTCCAGCCGCTCGATCTCCTCTTTGAGGGCCGCGACGCGCTCGCGCGTCTGAGCATCGGGCCGTGCGGCCTCCAGCGAGGCGAGGTCCTGCATGATCGCGTCGACCGCCGCTTGCTTGGGGCGCCTGAGCGCAATGCGGCGGCCGTGGCTGTTGCGCATCGTGCGGCCGACATTGATGTTGGTCGGCGAACCAGTGGCGGCGAAACCCGCCCGGCGCGGCTTGAAAGCAAGGATCTCCTTGAGATTGAGCTTCACCATGTCGGGCAGTTCGAGATCCTCGAAGAAAAGATCGAGCACCTCCTCGCGCGACAGGACGAAACGAAAGTCGTCCTCGGATGCGGTGTTTCCCGGTGACGAACCGCCCATGCCTCCGCCCTGGCCGGGTTTGGGGATCAGATCACCCTGGGCGAATTGCCGGTTGCCCGGCAGGATGTGCCGGCGCCGGCCGGTGTCCCTCGCGTCGTTGAAAGTCGGCTCGCCGGTGCCTCTCTCGGGCATCGGCACGGCATGCTCCGCGTCTACGTCGGCGATCCGTCCACTGCGGATCTGGTCGCGAATGCTGCGCTTGAGTTCCTCGCGGGCACGCCTGAGGAAGCGCTGGCGGTTGCCAAGGCTTTTGTCCTTCGGATTCAGGCGGCGGTCGATAAAGATCGGCATGCAACCATTCGGGCTGCTCTCAGCCCGCCTTGTTCACCCGCATGTACCAATCGACCAGCCGGCGCACCTGCCGTTCCGTATAGCCGCGCTCCACCATCCGCTGGACGAATTCGGTGTGCCGCTTTTCGGTGACGCTATCCTGCTTGGAGCCGAAGCTGATCACCGGAAGGAGGTCCTCGACCTGGCCGAACATGCGTTTTTCGATCACCTCGCGCAGCTTCTCGTAGCTCGTCCATGACGGATTGCGGCCGTGGTTGCGCGCCCGGGCCCGCAGCGTGAACTTCACCACCTCGTTGCGAAAATCCTTCGGATTGGCGATGCCTGCCGGCTTTTCGACCTGCGACAATTCGTTATCCAGCACCTCGCGGTTGAGGATCTGGCCGGTGTCGGGGTCCTTGTAGTCCTGGTCCTCGATCCAGGCATCGGCATAGGCGATGTAGCGGTCGAACAGGTTCTGGCCATATTCGCTATAGGATTCCAGATAGGCCTTCTGGATTTCGTGGCCGATGAACTCGGCGTAACGGGCGGCCAGTTCCGACTTGATAAACTCGAGATAGGCGGCTTCCATCTCCTTCGGAAACTGCTCCCGCTTGATCGCCTCTTCCAGTATGTACATCAGATGCACAGGATCGGCGGCCACTTCCGCGGTGTCATAGTTGAACGTCTGTGACAGGATCTTGAAGGCAAAGCGCGTGCTGACGCCGGTCATGCCTTCGTCGACGCCGGCGGCGTCGCGATATTCCTGGACTGACTTCGCCCTCGGGTCGATCTCCTTCAAGTTCTCGCCGTCATAGGCGCGCATCTTGGTGTGCAGCGGCGAATTGTCGTGCTCGGCAAGGCGGGTCGAGACGCTGAACCGGCTGAGGATATCCAACACCTCGGGCGCGCAGGGGCTGGCGGCCAATTCACTCTCGCGCAGCAGCTTTTCGTAGATCTGCCTCTCTTCGGTGATACGCAGGCAATACGGCACCTTGACCACGAGGATGCGATCGAGAAACGCCTCATTGTTCTTGTTGTTCTTGAACTGTTGCCACTCGGATTCATTGGAATGGGCAACGATGATGCCCTGATAGGGAAAGGCGCCGAAATTCTCGGTGCCGTTGTAACTGCCTTCCTGGGTCGCCGTCAGCAATGGATGCAGCACCTTTATGGGCGCCTTGAACATCTCGACGAATTCGAGCAGACCCTGCGTCGTCCGGTTCAGTCCGCCGCTGTAGGAATAGGCGTCGGGGTCGGACTGGCTGAAATTTTCCAATTGCCTGATGTCGACCTTGCCAACCAGGGCCGAGACATCCTGATTGTTCTCATCGCCAGGCTCGGTCTTGGCTATGCCGATCTGGCGCAGCCGCGACGGCATCAGTTTGACGACGCTGAATTTGGAGATGTCGCCGGACAATTCGTCGAGGCGCTTGGCCGCCCATGGCGAGATAAGCCCGTTGAGGCGGCGCCGGGCTATCCCGTATTTGTCCTCCAGGAGATCGCCCATGCGATCGGGATGGAACAGGCCAAGCGGCGATTCGAAAACCGGGCTGATCTGGTTGCCGACCTTGAGCGTGTAGATCGGGCGCTCCTCCATCAATTTTTTCAACCGTTCGGCCAAGGAAGATTTGCCGCCGCCGACCGGACCCAAGAGGTAGAGGATCTGCTTGCGTTCCTCGAGGCCCTGAGAGGCATATCGGAAATATCCGGCGATGCGCTCGATCGTATCCTCCATCCCGTAAAACTCGGAGAAGGAGGGATATATCTTGACGGTCCGGTTCGAGAAAATGCGGCCGAGCCGCTCGTCCTTGCTGGTGTCGACTAGGTTAGGCTCGCCGATCGCCTCGACCATTCGTTCCGGCGCCGAGGCATACATCGATTTGTCCTCGCGGCAGGCAAGCAGATATTGCTGGAGGCTTATTTCCTCTTGGGCGGCGTTTGCATAAATTTCCGAAAAGAGGTGGAAGACGTCGGATTGGTTCTCTCGCATGATCGTTGCCTTCAGAGCCATTCTGGCGGGGCCCACGTATCAACTGCGGGATGGCATTATTTGTTCCGTCGGCGCGCATGCATCTGGCATCAAAATCCTGGCATCGCTCCGGCCCGAATGGCTGCCCTATCCTGATTGAACGCTCGCAGCGTCCGCGGAGACTCTTGCGATCTGGAGATCGACCGCGACCTCGGCAGGGATGGGACGCGCTGACAGCCACCGCGCTCCGTGGCTGGATCATGCCAAAAGCGGCGGCGGGATATTGCCGTGCGGACGTCCGCGGGTGCAACTGCCCTTCGTGAATGGGAGAAATTTTGCATGAATGGCGCCGATGTCCTGTGCGACGTGCTGCTGGCCAATGATGTGACAGTGTGCTTCGCCAATCCCGGCACATCCGAAATGCATTTCGTTGCCGCGCTCGACCGCAAGCCCGAGATGCGCTGTGTGCTTGGCCTGTTCGAGGGCGTGGTGACGGGTGCGGCCGACGGCTATGCGCGCATGACCGACCGTCCCGCGGCGACGCTGCTGCATACCGGGCCGGGGCTGGCCAACGGTCTTGCCAACATGCACAACGCCCGACGCGCCAGGAGCCCGATGATCAACATCGTCGGCGACCACGCCTCATACCATCTGCCGCTCGACGCGCCCCTGACCAGCGATATCGAGGGCCTCGCGGCGCCGATGTCCAACTGGGTTCGACGCATCGAAGGGCCCGCCGATGTCCAGCCGGCCACGGAGGCGGCTTTTCGCGCCTCGCTGACACCGCCTGGTGTCACGACGCTGATCCTCCCGGCCGATGCCGCCTGGGGCGAGGCCGACGCGGTTTCGCCCGCCAAGGTGCAACTCGCGCCACCGCCGGCCGTCGACACGGGGGCCGTGCGAACGATCGCCGCGACGATCCGCGCGGCTCCGGGCCGTGTTGGCATGATTGTTCGTGGGCGGGCGGCACGGGCCGATGCTCTCGAGATCGCGGGTCAGATTTCAGCAGCCTGCGATGTCAGGCTGTTCAGTGAGGTCCTGATCGCACGGATGCAGCGCGGGCGTGGGCGTGTCGCGCCGACGCGCATCCCCTATCCGGTCGACGCGGCGACGGCGATGCTCGGGGATCTCGATGTCCTTGTATTGGTCGGCGGAAAGGAGCCGGTCGCCTTCTTCGCCTATCCGGGAAAGCCCGGGCGGCTTGTCCGCGATGATTGCATGGTGCTGATGCTGGCCGCCCACGGGCAGGACCTTCATGGGGCACTGGAAGCACTTCGTGACGAACTGGGCGTCAAGCCGTCACAGCAGACAGTGGTTGCCAGCGCCTTTCCTGACGAGGCAACGCCGAACGGCCGGCTGACGGAAGACGCAATTGCACTGTCCGTCGCGAGAAAGCTGCCGGCCGACGCGATCGTCTGCGACGAGGCCGTCACCTCGGCGCGGCGTTTCTTCGCGCTGTCGGCCTTTGCCGCACCGCACGACTACATGATGGGCACGGGCGGGTCGATCGGCGGCGGCATCCCGCTGGCGACGGGCGCCGCGATTGCCTGTCCCGGCCGCAAGGTGATCAATCTCGAGGCCGATGGCAGCGGCATGTACACGGTGCAGGGCCTGTGGACGCAGGCGCGGGAACATCTCGACGTGGTGACGATCGTCTTTTCCAACCGCACCTATGCGATCCTGCATGGCGAGATGCGTAATGTCGGCGTGAACGCGATCGGCGAGAATGCCAGGCGCATGCTCGATCTCGACCATCCCGCGCTGGACTGGGTCTCGCTGGCCAAAGGGATGGGCGTGGAGGCGGCGCGTGCGGATACCTGCGAACGTTTCGACGCGCTGCTGGACAATGCTTTGTCGCGGCGCGGGCCGTTCCTGATCGAAGCCGTGATTTGACCGCGGCCGCCAAGCGGCGACGGAAACGGCCTTACCAGCGCGTCTGTTCGCCGGGCGCCGCAGGCTCGATCGCCAGCGCGTGCACGCCCGCCTTCAACTCGTCGGCCAGCAGCTCGTTGACGGCGCGGTGACGGTCGATGCGGCTCATGCCGGCGAAATTCGGCGAGACGATGCGGACACGGAAATGCGTCTCGCCGGTGCCGTCGAACTCGGCGTGGTGGCCGGATTCCACGTGATGATGGCCGGCGTGGAGATGGCTTTCGTTGAGGATGACCAGCCGCTCGGGCGCAAATGCCTTGTTGAGCTTGTCTTCCATGGTCGCCTGTATGGACATCGTCTTCTCCCTTCACCACATATGGTTGGCGCCGCCCGTGAAAACCAAAAATCGGTTTCACAAGGCCGCTGGCGCAACAAAATCAGTCATTCGCCCGCTTTAAGCCGCGATTCAGCGGTTAGGGCGATGATCGCGAAAATGTCAATTCTTGTTTCGCATCTGCGAACGCCCCATAAATGGGTGAGATGAAGCCGTATCCCAAATATTTCGAGAAGATTCGCGTCCGCCCCGACAAGGACGCGGAGGTGAAGTCGCACGCGCCGATCTGCCAGTGGGATGGCTGCAAGGAGGCGGGCACGCATCGCGCGCCGGTCGGGCGCATGAAGGAGGGCGAGTATTTCCGCTTCTGCTTCGACCATGTGCGCGAGTACAACAAGGGCTTCAACTACTTCTCCGGCGTGCCGGACACCGAGGTCGCGCGCTTCCAGAAGGAAGCGATGACCGGCCACCGGCCGACCTGGAAGATGGGCGCCAACGGCGCCTCGACGCGATCGTCGCCCGATATGGCGCAGATGCGCTCCGGCCGCGCCGGCTACTACAACCGCATGCGTGACCCGTTCGACCTGTTCAAGGGGCCGAAGGATCCGCGCGAGGCGCGCGAGCGCAAGGCCAAGCCGCTTGAGGCCAAGGCGCTGGAAACGCTTGGCCTTGATACAAAGGCGACTGGCAAGGACATCAAGGCGCGCTATAAGGAACTGGTGAAGCGTCACCATCCGGATGCGAATGGCGGCGACAGAGGTTCGGAAGACCGGTTCCGTGATGTGCTTCAGGCCTATCGCGTGCTCAAACAGGCAGGCCTGTGCTGAGCGACCCTACGGTTTGTGTCGTTTTCCAACTTTCATAAGGTTGGAAAACGCTCTAAGACCGCCCCCGAACAAAATGGATTGCCGGCGAAACGCGACGTTTCGCCCGTGGAGACGTTGAGAGATATGAACAAGGTCGATCGCGACATCGCCAATCTGCCCGACACGACGGTGTCGGTGAAGGAGAAATTCGGCTTCGAGTCCAAGATGGTGGTGCCGGCCTATTCGGTGACATCAGAGCATGTGCCCGACATCGATCCCGACTATCTGTTCGACAAGGCGACGACCTTGGCGATCCTCGCCGGCTTCGCCTACAACCGCCGCGTCATGGTGTCGGGCTATCACGGCACCGGCAAGTCGACGCATATCGAACAGGTCGCCGCCCGCCTCAACTGGCCCTGCGTGCGCGTCAATCTCGACAGCCATGTCAGCCGTATCGACCTCGTCGGCAAGGACGCGATCGTGGTCAAGGACGGCTTGCAGATCACCGAATTCCGCGACGGCATCCTGCCCTGGGCCTACCAGCACAATGTCGCGCTGTGCTTCGACGAGTACGATGCCGGCCGTCCGGACGTGATGTTCGTCATCCAGCGCGTGCTGGAATCGTCGGGCCGGTTGACGCTGCTCGACCAGAGCCGGGTCATCCGCCCGCATCCGGCGTTCCGCCTGTTCTCGACCGCCAACACGGTCGGGCTGGGTGACACGACCGGGCTTTATCACGGCACCCAGCAGATCAACCAGGCGCAGATGGACCGGTGGTCGATCGTCACCACGCTGAACTATCTGCCGCACGACAATGAAGTGAACATCGTGCTCGCCAAGGCCAAGCACTATCGCGACACCAAGGGCAAGGACATCGTCAACAAGATGGTGCGCGTCGCCGACATGACGCGCTCGGCCTTCATCAATGGCGACCTCTCGACCGTGATGAGCCCGCGTACCGTCATCACCTGGGCCGAGAACGCCGAGATCTTCGGCGATATCGGCATGGCGTTCCGGCTGACCTTCCTCAACAAGTGCGACGAGCTCGAGCGTTCGGTGGTCGCCGAGTTCTACCAGCGCGCCTTCGGCCAGGATCTGCCGGAGAGCGCGGCCAACGTGGTGCTGGGCTAAGCAGAGCCTCGATGGCGGGTCCGGGCGACAATACGCGCAACAAGTCGAAGACGGGGTCTGAAGCCGACAGCTTCAAGCGCGCCGTCACCGTCTGCATGCGCGCCATCGCCGGCGACAAGGAGATGGAAGTCGGCTTCGCCAAGGACAGGCCGGCGCTGGCGGGCAGCCGCGCGCGCCTGCCCGAGCTGCCCAAGAAGGCGTCGAAGAGCGACATCGCGATCACCCGCGGGCTCGGCGATTCCATGGCACTGAAGCGCGCCTGCCACGATGTCCGCATCCACAGCAAGCTGGCGCCCGAAGGCAAGGCTGCCCGCGCCATCTACGATGCGGTCGAGCAGGCCCGCGTCGAGGCGATCGGCAGCCGCGCCATGCAGGGCGTCGCCGACAATATCGGCTCGATGCTGGAGGACAAATACGCCAAGGCCAACCTCGTCGACGTCAAGGACAAGGCCGACGCGCCGATCGAGGAGGCGCTCGCGCTGATGGTGCGCGAAAAGCTGACCGGCCGGCCGGTGCCGAAGAGCGGCGAGCGGCTGGTCGAACTCTGGCGGCCGTGGGTCGAGGAGAAGGCCAAGGCCGACCTCGACGGCCTGTCGGAGAAGCTCGAGGACCAACAAGCCTTCGCCCGCGTTGTGCGCGAGATGCTCGCCTCCATGGAAATGGCCGAGGAACTCGGCGACGACCAGGAGACCGAAGACTCCGAGGACAATGACGACAACCAGCCGCAAGGCGAGGAACAGAGCGAGGAGGGCGGCGAAGACGATTCCGGCTCCGAGCAGTCGCAGTCCGAGGACGCCGAGGCATCGGCGGACGACGAGCAATCGGCGGAGACCGAAGCCTCCGACGCGACGGCCGACGATCTGTCGGATGACGACGATGCCGATGCCGAGACCGCCGGCGAGGCGCGCCGCAACGACAATCCCTTCACCAATCTGCCGAAGGAAATCGACTACAAGGTCTACACGTCAGCTTTCGACGAGACGGTCGGCGCCGAGGAACTCTGCGAAGAGGAAGAGCTCGACCGGCTGCGCGCCTTCCTCGACAAGCAGCTCGCCAATCTGTCCGGCGTCGTCGGGCGGCTCGCCAACCGGCTGCAGAGGCGGCTGATGGCGCAGCAGAACCGGTCCTGGGATTTCGACCTGGAAGAGGGCTATCTCGATCCGGCGCGGCTGGTGCGCGTGGTGATCGATCCGATGCAGCCGCTGTCGTTCAAGCAGGAGCGCGACACCAAATTCCGCGACACGGTGGTGACGCTGGTGCTCGACAATTCCGGCTCGATGCGCGGACGGCCGATCACGGTCGCCGCCACCTGCGCCGACATCCTGGCGCGCACGCTGGAGCGCTGCGGCGTCTCGGTCGAGATCCTCGGCTTCACCACGCGGGCGTGGAAGGGCGGACAGGCGCGCGAGAAGTGGCTGAAGGACGGCAAGCCGCCGAACCCGGGCCGGCTGAACGATCTGCGCCACATCATCTACAAGTCGGCCGACCACCCGTGGCGGCGGGCGCGGCGCAATCTCGGCCTGATGATGCGCGAAGGCCTGCTCAAGGAAAACATCGATGGCGAGGCGCTGCTGTGGGCGCACAACCGGCTGATCGCCCGGCCCGAACAGCGCAAGATCCTGATGATGATCTCGGACGGCGCGCCTGTCGACGATTCGACGCTGTCGGTCAATCCGGGCAATTATCTCGAACGCCATCTGCGCGCCGTCATCGAACTGATCGAGACGCGTTCGCCGGTCGAGTTGCTGGCCATCGGTATCGGCCATGACGTGACCCGCTATTACAGACGGGCCGTCACCATCGTCGACGCCGAGGAACTGGCCGGCGCCATGACCGAGCAACTGGCTTCGCTGTTTGCCGAGGAAAGCGCGAAGGATACGCGCCGCGGCGGCATGCGGCGCGCCGGATGATCTTTTCGCGAGGCGGGTTTCGGCACGCGCTTTTCGCCGCCATCGCCTTGCTTGCCGGCATGGCTTCGGCGTCAGCCGGCCCGGCTGCAGTTGAGCCTGTCGCAGTCTCGGCCCGCCCGATCACCGAATTCCATATCGACCGTACCGACGAGCAGTTTGGCCAGCTCGAATTCGTGGGCGGGCTGGAAATGACTTCGCCATCACGCGATTTCGGCGCGCTGTCGGCCTTTCGATTTCTGAAAGCCGGCAGCGATTTCATCGGTGTGGCCGATACCGGTTACTGGTTCTTCGGTTCGGTGGCCCGAGACGCCGACAGGCGACCCGTCGGCATCCAGAATTTTCGCATGCAGCAAATGGTGGACCAGAGCGGCCAGCCGATCGACGAAAAATGGGAAGTCGACGCCGAGGGCCTCGCGGTCAAGGACGGCATCGCCACTGTCGGTTTCGAGCGCAACCACCGCGTCGTCCAGTTCAAGATCGACCCGGACAACATGAAAGCGCCGTTCAGGCAGCTGGATTTCCTGGTGCCGGCGCGGGAACTGCGGCAGAACCGCGGCTTCGAGACAGTCACCCATTCAAATGCCAACGGCCAGCATCGAGGCGGCTTGGTCGTGGTCTCGGAGAAGAGCCTCGACAAATCAGGCAACATCTACGCCGCGATCATCGACGGGCCGCGCAAGGGCGTCTTCACCGTCAGGCGCAACGACGATTTCGACATTACCGATGGCGCCTTTCTGCCCGATGGCGATCTTTTGCTGCTGGAGCGCAGTTTCACCATGGCGGGCGGCCTCAGGATGCGGCTGCGGCGCATCCATGGTGAAAGCGTCGAGAAGGGCGCCGTTGCCGACGGGCCGGTGCTGTTGCAAGCCGACATGGGCTACCAGATCGACAATATGGAAGGCCTCGACGTCTGGACCCGCGATGACGGCGCGCTGATGGTGTCGCTGATCTCCGACGACAACCACTCGATCCTGCAGCGCAATCTCTACCTGGAATTCATACTGCACCAGGATTGAGCGGCAGCTCCTGCGCGATGTGCATTGGCAATCTTGTCCATTGCGTCGGCCATTCCCAGCGTTGTCCCTGACAAGCCACTGAATCGGATCGGGGTTTTCGGCCATGAACCGCGTTTGCGGAAACACTTTAGTCTCGACTTGACAATTGAAGGTGTGTGAGCAATACTCAAGTCCATGCTTAACCATTCAGAGATCGACAGCATTCTTCGCGCTCTTGTCGAGCCCACCCGCCGGCAGATCCTGGAACGGTTGAGCAGCGGACCGGCCACCGTCAGCCAGTTGGCGGAGCCGTTCGGCATGACCTTCGCCGCCGTGCTGCAGCATCTCCAGGCGTTGGAGGCCTGCGGTCTGATCCGCAGCGAAAAGATCGGGCGGGTGCGCACCTGCCGGATCGAACCGGGCGGGCTCGCCCCGCTCGCCGACTGGATTGCCGAACGCCGCACCCTGGCGGAACGCCATCTCGACCGTCTTGGCCAGATTCTGGCCGAGACAGACCAATCCCCCAAGATAAGTCAGGATCAGGAAAAGGACGAACATCAATGAACCAGATCGCCCCCGTCAAGGACGAGCATTCCGTCATCCACTCCACCTTCACCATCGAGCGGACCTACCCGCAATCGCCGTCACGTGTCTTCCATGCCTTCGCCGACAAGGCGACGGTGCGGCGCTGGCGCGTCGAAGGCGATGGTTTTGCCGTTGCCGAATTCAGCTTCGACTTTCGCGTCGGCGGCGGCGAGGTGTCTCGCTTCAGCTATGGCGGCGGTCCGGAGGTCAGGCTCGACGCGCAATTCCAGGACATCGTTGCCGACCAGCGCATCGTGTTTTCCTACAGGATGGCGATCGGGCCGCAGCCCATGTCGGCATCGCTCACCACCGTGGAACTGACGCCATCGGGCGATGGCACAAGGCTGACCTACACCGAGCAAGGCGCCTTCTTCGACGGTATCGATTCCGCCAAGGGACGGGAGGAGGGGACCCGCGGGCTGCTGGAGGCCCTTGCCGCCGAACTTCAGCGGTCAAACTAGCCGCGGCCGCCGTGGCCAAGATCATGAGGCTTTGGTGGCTATCCAGATGACATGGCGCGCGCCGCGCTTGCCGTTGGCGCGCGTGTTGACTTCCTCGACGGCGAAGCCTGCCTGTTTAAGCCGCCGCGTGAAGCCGGCATCGGGCCCCTGCGACCACACCGCCAGCACACCCCCCGGCTTGAGGGCGGTACGCGCGGCGGAGAGGCCAGCCGCGCTGTAGAGGGCGTCATTGCCCTTGTGGACAATGCCTTCGGGGCCGTTGTCGACGTCGAGCAGGATCGCGTCCCAGGCTGTGGGCTCGGACCGTATCAACTGGCCGACATCGGTTTCGCGGATGGTGACGCGGGAATCATCGAGCGAGCCGGCGAAAATCGCGGCCATCGGGCTGCGCGCCCAGGCGACGACGGCCGGCACCAGTTCCGCGACAATGATTTCGGCATTGTTGCCCAGTTCGGCGAGAGCAGCGCGCAGCGTAAAACCCATACCAAGCCCGCCGATCAGGATTCTCGGCCGAAGATGGCCCGCAATCCTTTGACAGGACAGTTTCGCCAGCGCTTCCTCGGAGCCGCTCAGCCGGCTGTTCATCAGCTCGTTGGTGCCGAGCATGATCGAGAATTCGGAACCGCGCCGTTTCAGCCGCAATTCCTGCCGGCCGTCGGGCGTTTTTGCGGAGTCCAGCTGGATCCAGGGAATCACGGCCTAGACCGCGGCAATGGCCGGCTGGCTCCAGCGGGCGGCGAGCAGCCGGTAGGGGATCAGTGCCACGACAGCGATGATCAGTTTCACGCTGAGGTCGCCAAGCGCCCAGGACACCCAGCGCATGCCATCGACATGAAACACGCCCATCAATGGGGCGCTCTCGAGTGCAAAACCGTCGCTTGGACCGACAAATGCAAAGGCGGCCGAAAAAGCGACACCGAAGAACACGACGGTGTCGAACACCGATCCGACCAGTGTGCCGACGATCGGCGCCCGCCACCAGCTCTGCCGGCGCAGCCGGTTGAACACGGTGACGTCGAGCAACTGCGCGGTCAGGAAAGCAGCGCCCGAAGCGGCCGCGATGCGCACCAGCCGGTCGGCTGATGTCTCGAATTCGATGAAGCCATGGCGGAACAGGAAGGGCGGAACGAGGATGGAGCAGACCACCGCCGTCATGAAGCCGACAAAGACAATCCGGCGCGCGACCGCAGGTCCGTAGCGGCGGTTGGCGAGGTCCGTGACCAGGAAGGAAAAGGGATAGGTGAAGGCGCCCCAGGTCAAAACGTCGGCAAGCGACAGGCCGCCGATCTGGCCCTGCATGGGGAACTGCACGAGGATGTTCGAAGCCACGACGACAAGCGCCATGGCGGCCACAAAGGGCAAATATCGCGAAAAAGAAGACATTTTTTTATCCTGGGTAATGGAACCAGCGGAGAGTTTTGCCGAAACCGGATCACGCTCGCTTTGTTCGAGCATCGAATCCATGGCCGCTTCGCGATCTCGATCCGATGCTCAGTGGGCCAACAAGAGGTTGGCCAGGGCGGTTGTCCCCCGCCCGAAAGACGAATTAAGCCGCAGCCTGTTCGGCGGTCTTCTTGGCGATCTGCTTCTTCAAGAGACGCGCGCGCAGCGACAGCTCCTTGACGTCGGCCTTGGCCAGGAAAGCATCGAGGCCGCCGCGATGTTCGACCGAACGCAGCGCGTTGGCAGAAATGCGCAGGCGCACATTCTGGTTCAGCGCTTCCGAAATCAGCGTCACATTGACGAGGTTCGGCAGGAAGCGACGCTTGGTCTTGTTGTTGGCGTGGCTCACATTGTTGCCGGTCTGTACTGCCTTGGCAGTGAGTTCGCAGGTGCGGGACATGGTTCTAACCTTCAGTTCTCTCGTGACCTGCCAAACCTTTGTGCCCACGCCGGGTGGCGCGCGGTTCTGATCAGGCGGCCTTATGGAAAAAGTTGGCGTTCCATAGTTGCATTTCACCGGGGCGTCAAGCTCCGGCTTCCCTAAGGAAGCGCCCGGCATTTCATATTAAGGCCGGATTTCCTCCTATAAGCGGTCTCATAGGGACATGCCAGACCGGAGTCGCCCGCCTCCGGCCGAAAATCAAGGATCCGATCCCGCCATGCCTCGTTCGTCTCACGCGCTGGTTGCCGCGCTTGCCATCGCCTTGCCGTCCGCCGCGTCCGCTGCTTCGCCGCAGTCGTTCAAGGGCGAATACACAGTTTCGTTCCTTGGCTTCTCGATCGCAAGATCGACTTTCTCCAGCAACTATCAGAACGGGGTTTATGCGATCAATGGCACCGTCTCAGCAGCGGGTCTGGCCAAGCTGTTCGACGATACGCGTGGCACGATCTCGTCCAAGGGTACGATCTCCGGACAGAAGATGGTGCCGCAGGCGTTTCGTGCCGATTACACTTCCGGCAAGAAAGCGTCCGCGATCGACATCCGCTTTACCGATGGCAACGTGACCTCGACGCAGGTCATCCCCGCTCCGGGCAAGCGCGATCCCAAGGCCTGGGTGCCGGTCGGCGCCGGCGACCTGGCATCGGTGCTCGATCCGATGGCCGCGACCGTCATCCATGCCGATAGCCTCGACCAAGTCTGCGGCCGCAAGGTCAAGTTCTACGATGGCGAGATGCGCGCGGACCTGACACTGACCTATGCCTCGAAAGGAACGATCTCGGTGCCGGGCTACAAGGGCGACACCGTCACCTGCCAGATGGGTTTCGAGCCGGTGGCCGGCTATCGCAAGGGCCGCAAGGCGCTCAACTATCTCAAGAACAAAAGCCGCATGATGGTGACATTTGCACCGCTTGGCCAAACCGGCGTATATGCGCCGATCCACGCCACGGTTGGAACGCAGATCGGCACCTTGACCATCAGCGCCGGGCGTTTCGAAGCGGTACAATAAGGCACGCCACCGGGGACAGAATGGGGCGCGCCACTGGAGGCGGAATGGCGCGCGCGACATTGATCGGCTTTTCGGCGGTCGCCATGTGGTCGTTGCTGGCGTTGCGCCGGCGGTGGAGGCGAGCCTGATCGCTTATCTCTGGCCGCTGCTGATCGTGCTGGGCTCGGCGCTGATGCCGGGCGAAAAACTAGCTTGGAATCATGTCGTCGGCGCGCTGCTTGGCCTTGCCGGCACGGTCCTCATCGTCACCAAGGGCGGCGGCCTGGCCTTCGACGCCCGCTATACCTTCGGCTACGCCATGGCCGCCGTCTGCGCCCTGCTATGGTCGTCCTATTCGCTGCTGTCGCGACGTTTCCCGTCGGTGCCGACCGGCATCGTCACCTGGTTCTGCGCGGCAACCGCCGTGCTGTCGCTCGCCTGCCACCTGGCACTCGAGGAAACAGTGCTGCCTGACGGCGCCGGCCAGTGGCTGGCCGTGCTCGGGCTCGGCCTGATGCCGGTGGGCGCGGCCTTCTACGCCTGGGATATCGGCGTCAAGCGCGGCAACATCCAGGTGCTGGGTGCTGCAAGCTACGCGGCACCGCTTTTGTCGACACTGGTGCTGATCTCGGCCGGCGTCGCCGAGCCTTCGTTGCGCATTCTAGCCGCCTGCGTGCTCATCACTGGCGGCGCGGCGCTGGCGGCAAAGTCGCTGTTCCTGCGCAAGCCGGCGGCATCCGAGAGCGGAGCCAGGGCATCCGAAGGCGGAGCCCGGGCATGACGATGCCCTTTGCCGGCGGCATCGACGCCAACGCCAATGCAACGCTGATCTTTTCGCTGGTGGCGGCGGTGATCTATGCCTTCACGCTTGGCATGCCGCCGACGCTGGCCCGCTCGGCGGCAAAGACACTCGCCGTGGCCATGCTTGCCGTGCTGGCCGCGAAGCAGGGCGGCCCGCCGTTGCTGGTCGCCGCCCTTGGATTGAGCGCGGTTGGTGACGCCTTCCTGTCGCGCGACGGGGAAAAGGCATTTCTCGGCGGGCTGGCGAGCTTTCTCGTCGCGCACACCGTCTATGTCGTGCTGTTCCTGCGCAGCGGCGGCGGATTGGAGTTGCTTGCCGCCGAATCCTGGCGCGGCGCGATTGCACTGGCCATGGCGGCGTTCGCGATTGTCATGCTGGCGGCGCTCTGGCGTCGTGTCGGTCCCGGCCTGCGTATTCCGATTGCCGTCTATGTCCTTGCGATCCTGGCGATGGGCATGTCGGCGCTGACGATAGACAGTACCTGGGTGATCGGCGGCGCCGTGCTGTTCATGGCATCGGACGGGCTGCTCGCCACGGAGAAATTTTTAGTGCCGGCCATCTCGCCGCATCGCGCCTGGATGCGCCTTGCCGTCTGGGTGTTGTACTACGCCGCCCAATTGGCAATTACCCTGGGTTTCTTGCTGGGTTAAAGCGGCTTCGGCTGCCAGCCCGGCTCCGCGAGTTCGAAGGCGGCGAAATCGAAACCCGGCGCGACCGTGCAGCCGACCAGCGTCCACTCGCCCAGGCTGCGCGCCGATTGCCACCAGCCTGCCGGCACGACGATTTGCGGCCGTTCGCCCGCCGCGAGGTCGATGCCGAGAACCTGCTCTATAATGGCGCCGCCTTCATCGGACATAGACAGCGCCAGCGGGGCACCCGCATGGAAATGCCAAACCTCGGCGGCATCCTTGACCCGATGCCAGGCCGAAAGCTGGTGCTGTTCCAGCAGGAAATAGATTGCGGTCGAATGGCCGCGCGCACCGCCGGCTTCGTCGCGAAAGGTTTCCGCGTACCAGCCGCCTTCCGGGTGCGGCTTCAGTGCGAGCGTTGCTATGATTTCCGCGGAACTGGTCATCGGCAGAAAGCTCGCATGTTGCTCAGAAATTGTCCTTGCGCTTGCGAATCTCGGCGAAGACCTCGGCATCTCCAGCCTTTTCCATGCCCAGATGTTTGCGGATTGCCGGATCGTGCCAGCGCAGGAAGGGGTTGGTCGACAGTTCCTGGCCGATCGTCGTCGGCAGCGTCGGCTTGTTGTCGAGCCGCAGCGCCTCGATCCGCGCGGCGCGCTCCTTCAATGCCGAGTTGGTGGGGTCGACGCTCAGCGCGAAACGGGCATTGGCGAGCGTGTATTCGTGGCCGCAATAGACTGTCGTCTCGGCGGGAAGGGCCACGAGCTTCTTCAGCGATTCGTACATCACCGGCGGCTTGCATTCGAACAGCCGCCCACAGCCCAGCGCGAACAGCGTATCCGCGGTGAATGCCACTTTCGATGCCGGCAGATGGTAGGAGACATGGCCGGCGGTATGTCCGGGCGTGGCGATCACCTCGATGCGCTCATCGCCGAGATGAAGGACGGAACCTTCTTCGACGGTTTCGTCGATGCCGGGAATCTTGGCCTTTTCCGCCTCCGGCCCGACGATGCGCAGCTTGAAGCGCTCCTTGAGCGCCAGATTGGCCTCGACGTGATCGACATGGTGATGCGTGGTCAGGATCATCGTCGGCGTCCAGCCCGTGCGCTTGATCGCGGCCAGGATCGGCGCTTCCTCGGGCGCGTCGATGATCGCGGTCTGGCCGCTTTCGGGGTCATGCACCAGCACGCCGAAATTGTCGGTGCGGCACATGAACTGTTCGATTTCGACCGGCATTGCGTCTCTCCATTTATCGCGCAGACATAGGGCGCGGCTGCGCGAATGTCATCCCGGGATGTCGAAGCGAATATTATCCTGGGATGGGAATTGAGATCCGCCGTGCCGGCCGCCTTGGCCTTTTGTTGAATCCGGCCGATATCACGGCTACATCCCTGACATGCATTCCGACATCGTCGACCTTCGCTCCTTCTATTCGACAACGCTCGGCCGGTTCGCCGAGCACTCGATCACCATGGCGCTGTCGTCGATATGGGCCGCTGTGCCCAATGAGCGGCTGGTCGGCCTCGGTTACACCTTGCCCTGGCTGGAGCGCTTCGGCTCCGATGCCGAGCGGGTCTTCGCCTTCATGCCGGCGACCCAGGGCGCCGTGGTCTGGCCGGCGACGGGGCCGACGGCAACGGCACTGGTCTTCGACGAGGAACTGCCGCTGGTCGATTCCTGCATCGACCGCATGCTGCTCGTCCATTCGCTCGAACATGTCGAGAACCCGCGCGAGACGCTGAACGAAATCTGGCGGGTACTGTCGCCGGCGGGGCGCGTCGTCATCGTCGTGCCCAACCGGCGCGGTGTCTGGGCGCGCTTCGAACATACGCCGTTCGGCAACGGGCGGCCTTTCTCACGCGGGCAGCTCACCGAACTGCTGCGCGAGGCGAATTTCACGCCCGCCGCGTGGTCCGATGCCCTGTTTTTCCCGCCATCGCGGCGGCGCTTCATGATGCGCTTCCACAATGTGCTGGAGCGCGCCGGCCGGCGGCTTTGGCCGATCTTCTCCGGCGTCATCGTCGTCGAGGCGCAGAAGCGGCTTTACCAAGGCGTGCCGGTGGCCCAGCGCGCGTCTCGCCGCGTCTTCGTGCCGGTGCTGTCGCCGCATGGCGCGACACGGCTCGGCCGCCGCGCCGAAGCATCGTCGGTTCGGCAAGTGACACCTTCGTGATCGCGATGGAAACTTGCATCGCGCGGCATCTTTCCGACCTATCTGTCGTGCTGGACTGGCTGAGTGGTTGACAGGCTGCCGTCGTCGGCTCTCTTCACCCGGTTTGAGCTTCGCACCTGAACGCAAGGACCTCGGCTATGGCTGATCAACTGGACAATCAGGCCACCGTTCAGCCGGTCGCCGTGGTCAGCAGCCTGCGCGATCAGGTGGCGACGATCAAGCGGGCGCTGATAGAATCGCCGGTTCGCAAATGGTTGCTATGGACGTCGGTCGGCATGATGGCCGTCATCGTCGCGACGTCGATCGGCCAGGTTCTGCTCAATCGCTGGAACCAACCCTTTTACGACGCGCTCGCGCGCCGCGACATGGCTGCCTTCCTGCATCAGCTTCTTGTCTTTGCCATGATCGCCGGCGGGCTGCTGGTGCTCAACATCGGCCAAACCTGGCTCAACCAGATGATCCGGCTGAAGTTGCGCGAGGCGCTGACGCTGGATTTGATCGACCAGTGGATGCGGCCGGCGCGTGCTTTCCGGCTGGCCAATGCCGGCGCCATCGGCGTCAATCCCGACCAGCGTATGCAGCAGGATGCGGCGCACCTGTCGGACCTGTCGACCGATCTTGGTGTCGGCCTGCTGCAGTCCCTCATACTGCTCGTGTCTTTCGTCGGCGTGTTGTGGGAGCTGTCTGCGGGCTTCGTGTTCCACGTTGGTGGCTGGTCGCTGGCGATACCGGGCTACATGGTCTGGGCGGCGTTCCTCTATGCCGGCACCGCCTCCTGGCTGAGCTGGCTGGTCGGGCGGCCGCTCATCCGTCTCAACAGCGACCGCTATACGCGCGAAGCGGAGCTGCGGTCCTCGATGGTGCGCGTCAACGAGAATGTCGATGCCATCGCGCTGTACCGCGGCGAGAATGATGCCAAGCGACGGCTCGAACTCGACCTCGGCACGGTGCTGGGCGCCATGCGGCGCATCTACACCGCCCAGATCAACCTGTCCTGGGTAACCGACACCTATGGCTGGATCACCGTAGTGGCGCCGATCCTGGTCGCCTCGCCGGTCTATTTCTCGGGCGATATCAGCTTTGGCGGACTGATGATGGCGGTCGGCGCCTTCAACCAGGTGCATTCGTCGTTGCGCTGGTTCATCAACAACATCGGCAGCATCGCCGACTGGCGCGCCACGCTGATGCGCGTCGCCGACTTCCGCATCGCGCTCAATGAAACCGATGTGCTGCACGACAAGGAGAAGCGTATCTCCTTCGATGAAAACGCCAATGGCAGCCTGACGTTCGAGAAACTCCAGGTGGCCTCGCCAGAGGGCTGCACGAAGCTCTCCGACCAGCATGTCGAAATCCGTGCCGGGGAGCGCGTGATGATCACCGGTGAGCCGGGCGCCGGCAAGACGCTGTTCTTCCGCGCCATTGCCGGCCTGTGGCCATGGGGAAGCGGGAAGATCGGCATGCCGGCGGGAGAGGCCCCCATCTTCGTGCCTCGTGTCCCTTATTTCCCGGCCGGCACGCTGCGCGAGGTCCTTGACCATCCTTATGGCGTTGCTCCGGCAAGCGATGCCGATATCTCGGCGGTGCTTGCCGAAGTCGGCCTCGGGCGGCTGTCATCCTCGCTCGACCGGTCGGCCCGCTGGGGCCGTGAGTTGGGCGATGACGAACAGCGATCGCTCGCCTTCGCCAGGCTTGCTTTGCGGAAGCCGAAATGGGTGATCATCGATGAAGCGATGGATGCATTCGACGGCCCGTCGCTGAGGCGTGTGCTGTCGCTGCTGGATAAGCATCTGAAGGACGCCGCGATCATCAATATCGGACGCGGCCTGCACAACAATCAGTTCTTTCCGCGGTCCCTGACGATCGTGAAGGATACCGGCGCACCCGCGCTGAAACCCGCTCCCGTCAGGGCAGGTGCCATCGAACCGCCGCCAGTCGCCGTACAGCGCAAGGCATAGAACAGCCGGCAATCGGACCGACCGGGCGCGCCTGCGACAAGCTTTATTTCGCCGTGATCGCGAGCGAATGTCGCGATCGAAACATCGCTTGTGCTGGCCATGCTTGAGACAATGAGCCTGCTTGCCTGCCTGGCTTGCGCCGAGGCCGCTCCGGTTCCTTCGGCGCCGGATACGCTGTCCGTCGACGTCGAACTGGTGCTGGCGGTCGATATCTCCCTGTCGATGGACGAGACCGAGTTCGCCCTTCAACGCGCCGGCTACGTCGAGGCGCTGCGGCATGCCGATTTCATCCAGGCGGTCCGCTCCGGCCATACGGGACGCATTGCGCTCGCCTATTTCGAATGGGCCGGCACGGTGCGCGATGACGCGGTCATCGGCTGGCAGATCATCGACAGCGCGCAGAGTGCCAACAGCTTTGCCGACAAGCTCGCGGCCCGCCCCTTCAGGAGTTTCCGCGGCACCTCGATTTCAAGCGCGCTTGCCTTCGGCACCGAGCTTTTCGACGGCACCAATTTCGCGGGCGAACGCAGCGTCATCGACATATCAGGCGACGGCCCCAACAATATCGGGCCGCCGGTCACCGTGACGCGCGATGCGGCCATTGCCAAGGGCATCGTCATCAACGGCTTGCCGATCGTGATCAAGCCATCGCCGACCTTCAGCCATCTCGATCAGTATTATGCACAGTGCGTGACCGGCGGGCCTGGTTCCTTCGTGCTGCCGATCCATGCGGCCGACGAGTTTTCGACGGCGATCCGGCGCAAGCTGATCCTTGAGGTCAGCGGCGTTCGGGACAAGCCCAAAATCACGCCCGTCGAGATGGACGCACCGATCGACTGCCTGCTGGGGGAACGGGACCGGCGGTTCCTGTCGGATCCCTATTTTCCGGAACTGGACCGATAGGCCTGGCCGTCAGGCCGGTGGAATTCCAAACTTCCCGCGAACTTCGTCATAGAGATCGCGCCGCCAGCGACGGCCGTAAAGATAACCGGTGACCAGTTCCGGCAATGAATAACCAAGCGCATCAGACGAACGGTTGGCCATGTATCCCGCAAATGCCTGTGGTATCCGCCCCCGGAGAATATCGGCGATGATCTGCCGCGCGATCATAAAGGGTGGGACATGGGGGTAAGAGCGAGCGATGTGCGGGTGCTTGCTCATCAGGATCGCATAGGCTTCGACATAGCCGTCCCTGCGGCCCGAAATCGAATTCTGCGAATTGTGCTTCGTCCAGTCGATATCTTCCGATAATTGGGCGCCGAAGCGCTGCGCGAAGCGCAGCAGAAGCTCCCGGTCCTGCATCCGGGGAATGTCGCTGTCATAGCCGCCGATGGCCAGCAAAGCCTCCCGCCTGGCCGTTATCGCCGACCCGGCGATGAAGGCCGTCTGCGCAACCACCGCCCGCTCCAGTATTGACGGACTGAGGAAAGCACCGCGGTTGACGCAGGCGGTGCCACGGCCGCCCTTCACCGAGACATATGAAGAGAGCAGGACTTCGAGCGCCGGATTGTCGTCGAACCATGCCAGCGTCCGTTCGAGCCGGTGCGGCAGGAAGAGATCATCCGAATCGAGAAAAGTCACCACGGGCGCCCTCGCCAGCTCGATGCCGGCATTCCTGGCGGCATTGGCGCCGCGCCATTTCGCGCCGACATAGATCAGCCGAGGGTCGCGGATGCGCGCAAGCGCGGCTTCCGTCCCGTCGGTCGAGCCATCGTCGACGACGATATGCTCAAACCGCGTCATGCTTTGAGAAAGCACGCTTTCCACGGCGCGCAGCACCGTTTCGCGCCGGTTGTGGGTCGGTGTGATGACCGTGATGAGGGGCAAATGCTCCATCGCGTCAGCCGTTTCCGGCGCGAAAATGCACTTTCCGATAGCTCTTTTCGGTCTGCAGGATGGTTGAATGGATCGGACTTCCCCCTGGATGGCCCTCATCGGATTCGGTGCGACGCTACAAAAAACAACCTGTTATGTCACCCATTGAGCCGTGGTTCGACCGACCTGGCGTGATGAATTCCGGCTCTTAGCGCTTCAACTGCAACACCATTTCCATTGCTAAGGACGCGCAAGTCACCGTCGCCAGGATTGGCGGAGGCTCTGGCGACTGCGTCCATTCCATTACCTCGAGCGTAATCGCTTCCTGGCGAGTGCTTGGGGCAAAAGATCATTCACCAGGCCGGCCGGTCTCGAAATCAAAGGGAGTACCGTCATGACCGCCTACGCCGTTGCCCATATGCGCCAGGCTACAATGGGGCCGCAGATCGTCGAGTATCTGCATAAAATCGATGCCACGCTGGAGCCTTTCGGCGGTCGTTTCCTGGTCCACGGCGGCAATTTGGAGGTGATGGAGAACGACTGGCCGGGCCACCTCATCATCATCGGATTCCCTGACAGGGAGCGTCTGCGCGACTGGTATGATTCGCCGGCCTATCGGGCGATCCTGGCACTGCGGACCGCTAATTCGCGATCGGACGTGGTATTCGCCGACGGCGTCGAACATCCGCACAAGGCCACCGACGTCCTGAAATAGCGGCGTGCCCGAGCGGAAGCCTACCGCTTCAGCAGGAACACAGCCTGCTGGCCAAAGAAATTCCAGAACCACCAGGGCATCGACAGGCCGATCTTCTGGCCGCTGGCGTCGAGCGCGGTCGCCTTCTCCACCGTCGCTCCGAGCTCCTCGCACAAATTGACGAAGTCGCGGATGGTGCAGAAGTGGATGTTGGGCGTGTCGTACCAGGAATAGGGCAGGTCCTTGGTCACCGGCATGCGGCCCTTGACGAACAGCGACAGGCGCACCCGCCAATGGCCGAAATTGGGGAAGGACACGATCGCCCGGTTGCCGATCCTGAGCAGTTCGTCGAGCACCAGTTTGGGATTGCGGGTGGCCTGCAGGGTTTGCGACAGGACGACGAAGTCGAAACCCTTGTCGGGATAGAATTCGAGATCCTTGTCGGCATCGCCCTGTATGACCGAGAGCCCGCGCGCCACGCATTCATTGACGCCGCGCTGCGACAACTCGAGCCCGCGGCCGTCGACCTGCTTGGTCTCCTGCAGCAATTCGAGCAGCGAGCCGTCGCCGGAGCCGACGTCGAGCACACGCGATTGCGGCGGGATGAGATTGGCGATGACCTCGAGGTCGACGCGCTGGCTGCCGTTGACGCTCATGGCTTCGCCTCCTGTTTGGCGCATGACCTTGATCCGAAAAGTCTGCAACTTTTCGGGGTCATGCGCCGAGCCCCCTGGCGCGCGCGGCCGAGCCGATGAAGCCGTTGATGGCGGCAAACAGTTCTGGCTCGTCCAGCAGGAAGGCGTCGTGGCCGCGATCGGTCTCGATCTCGACGAAGGACACCGAGGCGCCGGCGGCGTTGAGCGCGTGCACGATCGAGCGGCTCTCTTCGGTCGGAAACAGCCAGTCCGACGTGAAGGACACCAGGCAGAAGCGGGTTTTGGTGCCGGCAAAGGCGTCCGCCAGCCGGCCGCCATGGTCGGCGGCAAGGTCGAAATAATCCATCGACCGGGTCATGTAGAGGTAGGAGTTGGCGTCGAAACGGTCGACGAAGGTCATGCCCTGGTGGCGCAGATAGCTCTCGATCTGGAAATCGGCATCGAAGCCGAAGGTCAGCGCTTCGCGGTCCTGCAGGTTGCGGCCGAATTTGCGGTGCAGGGCGGCCTCCGACAGATAGGTGATGTGGGCGGCCATGCGGGCCACCGCCAGCCCCTTTTCCGGGCGCTTGCCGTGCTCGAAATATTTGCCGCCATGCCAGTCCGGATCGGCCATCACGGCCTGCCGCCCGACTTCGTGGAAGGCGATGTTCTGTGACGAATGGCGCGCGCCGGTGGCGATCGGCAGCGCCGAGAACACGCGCTCGGGATAGCTCGACGCCCATTGCAGCACCTGCATGCCGCCCATCGAACCGCCCAGCACGCAGAACAACTTCTCGATGCCGAAATGGTCGACCAGCATGTGCTGCGCACGCACCATGTCGCGGATGGTGATCACCGGAAGGTCGAGCCCATAGGGCTTTCCCGTGGCGGGATTGGTCGAGGCCGGCCCGGTGGAACCAAGACAGCCGCCGATGACGTTGGAGCAGATGACGAAGAAACGGCTGGTATCGATGATCTTGCCGGGGCCGATCAGAACTTCCCACCAGCCCGGCTTGCCGGTCACCGGATTGGTGCTGGCGACATGCTGGTCGCCAGTCAGCGCATGGCAGACGAGGATGGCATTGGAACGGGCGTCGTTCAGCGTGCCATAGGTCTGGTAGGCGATCTGGAATGGCGACAGCAGCGTGCCGGCATCGAGCTTGAGCGGCTTGTCGGGCCCGAAACGCAACACCGGGCTCGACGGTTGGTCGGCCTCGTTGTTGGTCTTTCCTGCACGCAGAGCAGCCATCACGTCTCTCTTGCTGCACCGTGCTTTTGCGGAAATCGCTGCCGATCTCCGCGCCGCCGATGCGTTCGTCCGGCCGGTCGCGGACAACAAAAAACCGGCATTGCCTTCGCAAAGCCGGTTACGTCACGCAAACGGCCCTTTAGCGAATTGTTTAACGTGGCTGCAAGCCGACCGGCCAAATCACCACGGAACTGTCACCGTCCTTCTAGAACTCGTCCGCCTCGCCGTCAATGGCGGCCGCTGGCACCACTGCCGCCCCTCGACATTGCCTGCCGCGGCTTGTATTTCCGCAGCGGCTTCCGGATGGAGGCATTTTTGACGGATTTTGCAAGATATGAACCAGACACTCGATCAGGCACGTCCAACCCCGCGCGCGGGCATCATGGACATAGACGCCTACGTGCCCGGCAAGAGCACGGCGCCCGCCGGTGTCGCCAAGGTCCACAAGCTGTCGTCGAATGAGAATCCGCTGGGGCCCTCGCCGAAGGCGATCGAGGCCGCGCGCGAAGTCGCCGGCAAACTCGACATCTATCCCGACGGCACCGCCAGGCGGTTGCGCGAGGCGATCGCCGAGGTGCATGGCCTCAACGCGCAGAACATCATCTGCTCGAACGGTTCCGACGAGATCCTCGGCCTGCTGGCGCAGACCTATCTCGCACCGGGCGACGAGGCCATGTTCACCGAACACGCCTTCATGGTCTACAAGATCTACATCCAGTCGGCGGGCGCCACGCCGGTCGTGGTCAAGGAGACCGACGAGCGCGCCGACATCGATGCGATGCTGGCAGCCGTGACGCCGCGCACGAAAATCGTGTTCCTGGCCAATCCCAACAACCCGACCGGCACCTATGTGCCATTCCAGGAGGTGCGTCGTCTGCATGCCGGACTGCCGAAAAACGTGCTTCTGGTGCTCGACGCGGCCTATGCCGAATATGTCCGCCGCAACGACTATGAAGCCGGCATAGAACTTGTTGGCAGCGCCGAGAACGTGGTGATGACCCGCACCTTCTCCAAGATCGGCCTTGGCGGCGCGCGCATCGGCTGGATGTATGGTCCGATGCACATCGTCGACGCGATCAACCGCGTGCGCGGTCCCTTCAACGTCAATGCGACGGCGATCGAAGCCGGCATCGCCGCGATCCGCGACCGCGCCCATGTCGAGCGCAGCGTGGCGCATAACGAGACCTGGCTCACCTGGCTGAGCCAGGAGATGACCGGGCTCGGGCTGCGCGTGACACCCAGCGTCGGCAATTTCCTGCTCATCCATTTTCCCGACGACCAAAAGCATTCCGCAGCGGCTGCTGATGAGTATTTGACCGCGCGCGGCTATATTCTGCGGCGCGTTTCAGGCTACGGCTTTCCCAACGCGCTGCGCATGACCGTCGGCACCGAAGAGGCCAATCGCGGCGTTGTCGCCGCGCTCACGACATTTCTGAAAAGCTAGAAGCCATGACATCACCGATGTTCGAAAAGATCGCGCTGGTCGGCATTGGCCTGATCGGCTCGTCGCTCGCCCGCGTCGTCCGCCGCGAGGGTTTGGCTCGCCATGTCGCCATCTCGACCCGCAGCGCGGCCACACTCAAGCGAGCCGAGGAACTGGGCCTCGGCGATTCCTACACCATGGATGCCAGGGAAGCGGTGCGTGATGCCGATCTGATCATCGTCTCGGTGCCTGTCGGTTCGTCCGGCGCCGTGGCACAGGAAATCGCGCCGGCGCTGAAAAAAGGGGCGATCCTCACTGATGTCGGTTCGACCAAGGCCTCGGTCATCGCGCAGATGCAGCCGCATGTGCCTGACGGCGTGCATTTCATTCCCGGCCATCCGCTGGCGGGCACCGAAAAATCCGGCCCGGACGCCGGCTTCGCCGATCTGTTCGACAATCGCTGGTGCATCTTCACGCCGGTGCCGGGCACCGATCCGGAAGCGCTGGAACGGCTGTCGGAGTTCTGGCGCCGCTGCGGCGCCAACATCGACACGATGGACCCGCAGCATCACGACATGACGCTCGCCATCGTCTCGCATCTGCCGCACATCATCGCCTACAATATCGTCGGCACCGCCGACGATTTGGAGTCGGTGACCAAGACGGAAGTGATCAAATATTCCGCCTCCGGTTTTCGCGACTTCACGCGTCTGGCCGCATCCGATCCGACCATGTGGCGGGACGTGTGCCTGCACAACAAGGACGCCATCCTCGAAATGCTGGCGCGCTTCTCCGAAGACCTGGCGTTCCTGCAGCGCGCGATCCGCTGGGGCGATGGGGAAAAGCTCTTCGACCTGTTTACCCGCACGCGGGCCGTGCGCCGCTCGATCATCGAGGCCGGCCAGGATATCGATGTGCCCGACTTTGGCCGCCAGGCGGTCGAGCATCCGGCAAAGAGCTAAGCCGTTTCAGGCCAGGTCGCTGCCATCATGGCGAGCGTCTCGGCCCGATCCGGCGCGCCCAGCCTGCCGCCGAAGCGCAGGCATTTGAGCGCGGCGGCCGCACTTGCGAAACGCAAGGCCTGCTCGACCGGCATGGCTTCCGCCAGCCCGACGGCAAAGGCGCCATGAAAGACATCGCCGGCGGCCAGCGTGTCGACCGCCTTGATCCTCGGGGCCTCGACATGGCGGGATGATCCGGCGCTTCGATCGAACCACCAGGTACCGGCCGCGCCGCCGGTAACCGCAACGAACGCGTCGGTACGCGAGGCGAGGTCCTTGCAAGCGCTCTCCATATCCAGCGCGTGGCCGCATATGATACGGACCGCCGGCTCGGAGGCGACGATGTGCGAGGCCAGCGGCAACAATTGCTCCAGCACCGCCAGCGGCGCGGTATCGGCATCGAGGATCGCCGGACGGCCAGCGGCTCGCGCTGCCTTCAGGGCTAGTGCTGCGGCACCCGGCCAGCGCACGTCGGCCAGCACGGCATCGAATGCCGCGACGTCGGTGAACGGCAAAGCCTCGGGATCAGCCTGCGCGCGTGTGTCGTAGAAAGGCACGATGATACGCTCGCCATGCGCATCGACCAGGATCGAGGCCAGTGCCGAGCGCGCGCCGCCGACGCGGCGCACATGGCTGCAATCGACGCCCTCGGCCTCTATTCCCGCAATCAGCTGATCGCCGACCGGATCGTCGCCGGCGCTCGCCCATAGCGATACCTCGGCGCCGAGACGGTGCGCGGCGCAGGCAGCGCTCGTGGCCATGCCCGAGGCGATCTGGACGCCGTCGGAGGCGATGAATTTTCCCTGATGGTTGGGCAAAGTATCGACACGCAGGATCGTATCCAGCGTCAGCGCCCCGACACTCAGGAGCCTCACGGGTCTTGCCATGGCGCGACTTGATAGGGATGACGTTTCGTCATCCCGATCAATCTCTTTGTTGGAGCATGATCTCTGGACAAACGGAAACCGTTTGTCCGCGAAAACGGGTTCCCACTTTTCGGGATCATGCTCTATTGCACCGGCTTGATCTTGCCCAGCGGGATGAAGCCGAGCGAGGCCTTGCCCTTGACCACTTTCAGCGGCATCGACGGGTCGCCGCCGAGCAGCGCCAGGGCGCCAAAACCCTGCTCGATCGCATTCTTCTGCTCGGGTATGGCGCCGGCAAGGACGGATGCCACGGCCTTGGGATCCTTGATCCTGATCATCAGATCGGCATCGATCAGGCCCTCGGCATCGACCGAAAGCGGGCCGGAAACGGTGACACGCGCGGTCCCCGACGACAGATCGAGGTTGCGGATTTCGATCCTCTGGCCACGCAGGCTTTTCACCTGCGTGCCGACCAGCGCGACGCCGTTCTTCAGTGTCACGTCGCCGCTGGCATCGAGCGCCGGCAGCACGCGCCCGCCGATCGCGTCGGAATCGATCTCGAGATCGCCAAAGCTGCCGACATAGTCGAGATCCCCACCATTCGGCTGCAACTGGCCCGATGCCTTGCCGGCACTGAACAGTTCGACTGGATCGGTGTCGTCGGCCGGGTCGGTCTGGCCCGACAGGCCCTCGGCTTGCAGCGCTATACGCCGCGGCAGCGGGTACCACAGTTTGACGTTGGCCTGCAGATTGTCCCAGTCGATCCAGAGCGGCATCATGCCCGGGACGGAGGTCCGGAGCGGACCGCGCAGACTGGCAACGGGCGACAAGGGCTGGACGATCTGGGCGGTGGCATTGAAACTACCGGCCGAGGCGGCGATGTTCTTGGCATCGTCCTCATAGGCGAGGTTGTCGCAAGAGACGGCAAAGCTCAGGGGATAGCCACTGACCTGGAGGTTGGCGCAGCCGGCCTGGATACCGCTCTTGTTGAGCGTGGCAACCGTCTTGTCGGCTTCAGTCCTGACCCTGCTGGCCAGGTAGAACCAGCCGGCGCTGTAAAGGGCGAATAGCACGAGGATGAACGCGGCAAGCCACCACAGGCGGCGACGGTTACCCGGTTGGCGTTCGTCACTTGACGTCATGCTTTGGCTCTCATTAACGCATGGATTGTGTGGACGGATTCTCGATTCCGACAACACCGGGTGGACAGAGACGAATAGGTAAACGGACACGGGCGGAAAAAACACCGGTTTCCGGTGCGGTGTTGCCATTCTTTTTGCAATCAGGGGCGGTGATATGGGCGATTTTTGGGTGTTCGGCTATGGTTCGCTGATCTGGCGACCGGGTTTCGCGCATGTCGAGACACGGCGTGCCCACCTGCATGGCTATCGCCGCTCGCTCTGCGTCTATTCCTTCGTGCACCGTGGCACGCGTCAGCGACCGGGACTGGTGCTCGGCCTCGACCATGGCGGTTCCTGCGTCGGCCTTGCCTTCCGAGTGCCCGGCGAATTGCGCGACGAGGTCATCGCCTACCTGCGCGAGCGCGAACTTGTCACCAGCGTCTATCTCGAGCGGACGCTCAAGGTTCGTCTCGACGGCGGCGGTGCGGTCGAGGCCGTGGCCTACATCGTCGACCGCAGGCATGAGCAATATGCCGGTGCGCTGGATACGGCGGATGCGGCGACCGTGGTGCGCGGCGCGGTCGGCCGATCCGGCAACAATGAGGATTATGTACTGAGCACGCTGAAGCATCTGGAAGCGCTCGATATCCGCGACCACTGGCTGGAGGATGTGGCGCGCCGGATAGCGACTTTGTGAAGCGCTGGCTCTGCGGAAAAGGCGGCCAGGCCTTTGACCTCGATGCCGCCAGACCTAGCTTAGCATCCGAACCTTAGCCTGCGGGCGCCGTCCGCCGATCCAATCCACGGAGATTAGTCTTGCAGAAACGCCGTCTCGGTCGCACCGACCTTTCCATCGCGCCGCTGGTTCTGGGCGGCAATGTCTTCGGCTGGACCGCTGACGAGAAAACCTCTTTCGACCTGCTCGACCGCTTCGTCGGCGCGGGCCTCAATACCATCGATACGGCCGACGCCTATTCGCGTTGGGTGCCCGGCAACAAGGGCGGCGAATCGGAAACCATCATCGGCAAATGGATGAAGGATCGGGGTAACCGCGACAAGGTCGTGGTGGTCACCAAGGTCGGCTCGGACATGGGGCAGGGCCACAAGGACCTGTCCGCCGCCTATATCGAAAAGGCCGTCGACGCATCGCTGAAGCGGCTGCGGACCGAATTCATCGATCTCTATCTGTCGCACTGGCCGGATCCGACCACGCCCTACGAGGAAACGCTCGGCGCCTATGAGAAATTGCTCGCCAAGGGCAAGATCCGCCATGCCGGCTGTTCGAACCTCGATGCCGGCCAGTTGCGCGCGGCACTGGACGTGGCAAGCCTGCGCGGCCTGCCGCGCTATGAGGTGCTGCAGCCGGAATACAATCTTTACGACCGCTCTTCCTTCGATGGCCCGCTGCGCGACCTCTGCGTGGCCGAGGATATCGGCGTTATCACCTATTTCAGCCTGGCCAAGGGTTTTCTCAGCGGCAAGTACCGCACGGAATCCGATCTCGGCCAAAGCGAGCGCGGCGAGGATGTCGGCAGCTATCTCAATCCACGCGGCATGCGCATTCTGGCGGCGCTCGACGCCGTATCCGCCCGGCATTCGGCCAAGCAGGCGGAAGTGGCGCTTGCCTGGGCTATCGCGCGGCCAGGCGTCACCGCGCCGATCGCCAGCGCCACCAAGCCGAGCCAGATGGACAGCCTGATCAAGGCGGTGTCGTTGAAGTTGAGCGCGGACGACATGGCCGAACTCGACAGAGCCAGCGCCTGAGGCTGCCGGTAACGCGGGATGCACAAACGTCCAAGACGATCCTCATGTCTTGTCATACCGTCCTTTCGCACAGGGGTGCAGGGCGGAGGATCAGATGGCCGGACCGCTTGTTTCGCAGCCGGAGCTTTGGCGCCAATTGCTTGCGCTGTTGCTGGCCGCCACCGTCGTCATGGGCAGCCCGGGGCCGGCAACGATAAGCGTCACCGCCGTCGGCGCCGCCTTCGGCCTGCGCGATTCGCTGTGCTACGCCGGCGGCATCGTCCTGGGCACGACCGCCGTTCTGCTGGTCGTGGCGACCGGGGTCATGGCGGCGCTGGCTTCGATGCCGAAGCTGGCGCCATTGCTGGTTGTCGCGTCCGCGGCCTACATACTCTACCTCGCCTTCAAGATCGCCACCGCCCCGCCATTGGCTGCACGTGCCGCCGACGCGTCGCGCCCGACATGGCTGGCCGGTTTTCTCCTCGCGGTGGCCAACCCGAAAGCCTATGTGGCGATCGCCGCCGTGTTCGCGGGTGCCTCGTCAGGCGCGGGCGATGCCGGGCTCCGGCTGTGGACGAAACTGACCGTTCTCGCGGTGATGATCGTTGTCATCCACGCCGCGTGGCTTCTTGCCGGTGCGGCGTTCGCGCGCTACCTGCGCAGGCCTGTCGCCTCGCGGATCATCAATCTGGTCTTTGCAGCGACGCTGGTGCTAACCACGGTGCTGGCTGTTTACGGCTGATTGCCTGGCCGGAGAGCCTTCAGGCCTTCGTGCCCAGCTCCCGAAGCCGCTTCACCGCCGTTTGGGGCAGGCCCGGCGGGTTGGGCGCTCGCGATGCCTCGACGAGAAGCTGGTCACAGGCGGCTTCGGTCTCGCCGATCAGCCGCGCCATGAACTCTTCCTTGCCCAGACCCGGCGGTATGGGAGGCAGGAAGCGTGCCTTGATGGTCCCGGGATAGCGCAGGAACTTGCGGCGCGGCCAATAGAGGCCGGCGACATGGGCGACCGGCACGACCGGAACGCCAAGCTGCGAATAGATTTCGACGATGCCGTATTTGTAGGCCGGCTCGTCGCCCGGCGCCCGGCGCGTGCCTTCGGGATAGATGATCAACTGGCGCGGGTTGCGCGCCATCTCTTCCCTGGTCGCGGCGACCACGGCCTTCAGCGCCTTGGAGCGGCTGCCGCGATCAACCGGGATCATGCGCATCTTCAAGATGTACCAGCCGAAGAACGGGATCCAGGTCAACTCGCGCTTCAGGATGTAAAGCGGGTCCTGGAGGAACGGGAAGAAGGCGATCGCGTCCCAGAACGATTGGTGCTTGGGCGCCAGGATGAAGGAGCCCTCGGGCAGGTTTTCCTGCCCGGTAATGTCGTTCTTTGTGCCGGCGATCTTGTCATAGAGCCACATCGAGGTGCGCGACCAGAATTTCGGCACGAACCAGGCGCGGTGACGGGGCGACAGGAAATAGTACGGGGTCCAGAGGATCATCTGGACGATCAGATTGACGTAGAAGACGAAATTGAACGCCAGCGATCTGACATAGAGCATGGGGGAGGTCCGGTGAGGAAGTGTGCGTTGGTTACACCAAGCGCAGGGAAAAAGGAAACAGTGCGATGCTGCCCGTTCTACCAGGTCGCCTGCGCCAGGCGTTCCCTCAGGCGCGGGGCGGCGAAGTCGAGGAAGGCGCGCAATTTCACCGGCAGCCGGCCCTGGCCCGCATGCACCAGGTTAACCGGCCAAGGCTCGGGTTCGAAATCCCCGAGCACGGGGCGCAGTGTTCCTGATCGTATGGCGGCGACGATCTGGTAGGAAAGCACCCGGGTCAACCCGACCCCGGCGATCGCCGCATCGATCGCCGCCTCGGCGGTGTTGACCCGGAGCCTTGAGCGGACCGGCACGACAAAATCAGCCTTGTCCACCGTGAAGGTCCAGGCGGCAAGCGAGCCAAGACCCTCGAAGGTGATGCATCTGTGTGTCTCGAGCTCTCCCGGGATCCGTGGAATGCCGTGCGCGGCCAGATAGGCCGGGCTTGCGCAGACGACATGACCGATCGAGCCGACCCTGATGGCGACCATGCGCGAATCCGGCAGCCTGCCGATGCGGACGGCGAGGTCGATATGGTCCTCGGCCAACTGGCTTATCCTGTCACCGAGCGTGAGCCGGATATCCACCAGGGGAAAGGCGGCGAGGAACTCGGTGACAACCGGCAACACGTGAAGGCGGCCGAAGACGATCGGCGCGGTGATGATCAGTTCTCCCGTCGGGGCGCTGTATTCGCCGCCGGCGGTGCGTTCGGCGTCGCCGACCTCTTCGAGAATGCGGCGGCAGGCAGCGAGATAGGCATGGCCCGCGTCGGTTAGTGTCAGCCGCCGCGTCGAGCGGTTCAACAGGCGTGTCTTCAGGTGGCGCTCCAGCTCGGAGACCTTGCGGCTGACCGTTGCCAGCGGAACGTCCGAACGGCGCGCGGCGGCGGAAAGGCTGCCGCCTTCCGCTGCCGCGACGAAAAGGGACATGGCTTCGAGACGATCCATCATTTCTTCCAGAAAATGGAAGGGTTGATTGCAAATATGGCATCTACATCCGCAACATGGAAGGCTGCATATGGGCGTGGTACCTCAACAAGGAGATCTTCATGCCCCGCATTGCCACGCCTTCGTCCATCGCAGCCGCTCCCGCCGCCTCGCAGCCCATGCTGCAGGCGGTGGAAAAACAGCTTGGTGTCGTGCCGAACCTGTTTCGGATGGTCGCCAACAGTCCGGCCGCGCTGGAAGGCTATCTCGGCATGATGGGAGCCTTGGCCAAGGGCCGGCTTCCAGCGCCGACCCGCGAGCGCATCGCGCTGGCGATCGCCGAGATCAATGGCTGCAACTACTGTCTTTCCGCCCACACCTATCTCGGCAAGGACCTTGCAAGGCTCGACGATGCCGAGATGATCGCCAACCGCCATGGCGGCTCCTCGGATCCCAAGGCAGCCGCGGCGGTGCGTTTTGCCGCCAGGGTTGCGCAAAGCCGCGGGCATGTCGGCCAGGAGGATCTCGCCGCTGTCAGGCTCGCGGGCTATGACGACGGGGAGATCATCGAGATCGTCCAGCATGTCGTCCTGAACGTCTGGACCAACTATATCAACGAGGTTGCACAGACGGAGATCGATTTTCCGGTTGTTTCCGCGCGCGATGCTGCCTGAATCCGGAAAGGGGGCGGCGGTGCCCGCCGGCCCCAACCCTTCATGCCGCAGAGGAGATCCCATGTCTGATAGCCGCCCGCCGCTTCCCCCCTTCACCGCCGAGACGTCAGCGCAGAAAGCGCGCATGGCGGAGGATGCCTGGAACTCGCGCGATCCGGCGCGGGTGGCGCTCGCCTATACGGCGGACAGCCGTTGGCGCAACCGGGCCGAGTTCCTGCAGGGGCGCGATGCGATCCAGGCGTTCCTGACGCGCAAATGGACACGCGAGCTCGACTATCGGCTGATCAAGGAGGTCTGGGCCTTTCACGGCAATCGCATCGCGGTGCGCTTCGCCTATGAATGGCGCGACGACAGCGGCTCATGGTTCCGCAGTCATGGCAACGAGAACTGGGAATTCGACGAGCACGGGCTGATGCGTCTGCGCATTGCCAGCATCAACGACCTGCCGATCGCCGAGGCCGAGCGCAAATATCACTGGCCGCTCGGCCGGCGGCCGGACGACCATCCGACGTTGTCGGAGCTCGGCCTTTAGGAACGTTCACGCAAGGAGGTTTCGATGAACGCACACGCATTTGCGAGCGATGTCGCCTTCACGCCGACGGTCAAGGCGATCCAGGCGCGCAAGGGCTCGCGCCAGTCCTATGCCCGCGTCGAGGAGCGAGGCGGCTGGCAGTCGGCGATCACACCGGACCTTGCCGCCTTCATCGAAATGCAGACCAGCGTCTTCCTGTCGACGGCCAATGGCGATGGCCAGCCCTACATCCAGCATCGCGGCGGCCCTGCCGGCTTTCTCAAGGTGCTCGACGAGAAGACGATCGGCTTCGCGGATTTTTCCGGCAACAGGCAGTTCATCACACAGGGCAACCTGGCCGACAATCCGAGAGCCTTTCTGTTCCTGATTGATTACATGATGCGCCAGCGCATCAAGATCTGGGGTACGGCGCGCGTTGTCGAAGACGACGCCGAGCTGATGACGCGGCTGATGCCGCCGGACTACAAGGCGCGTCCCGAGCAGGTCATCCTGTTCACCGTCTCGGCATGGGATGCCAATTGCCCGCAACATATACCGCAGCGCTTCGAGGCGGCTGATGTGGCAGCGGCGCTTGGCGAACGCGACCGGCGCATCCAAGACCTTGAACGGGAGATCGCGCGCCTCAAGGGCGTTTCAGGGGCTGGCGCCAAGCAATGATGCGGGCTCAGCCGCCGGCGGCGGTCTCGGCCAGCGCGATGCCTTCGGGCGTCGGCTTCACCGGGATAATGCCGCGAGCCAGCGCCAGCAGGTATTTGGTGTATTCGGTGAACAGCACGCGCACGGCCCGCGGCTTGGTCAGCCAACTGCCATTATCCAGGTTGGAATTGACCACCGGGTAGGGTTCGAGCTTGGCGCCATGCAGCAGCCGACCCATCTCCAGCAGGCTGCGCGGCATGTGATAATTGTTGGTGACCAGGATCACCGTGCCATAGGCGTGGTTTTCCACCCATTTGGCGCTTTCCTCCGCGTTGCCTATCGTATCGAGCGCGGCGCGGTCGATGTCGACACAGCAGGAAAACAACTTCTTGTCGCCGCCGGTCGCCGCCTGAAGCTGGCGACGGCTGGCCGATGGATGCACGCCGCTGATCAAAAGCCGCTCGCCCTTGCCGGACGCCAGCAGCTCCATCGCGGCGTCGAGGCGCGACTGGCCGCCGGTCAGTACGATGATGGCGTCGGCCTTGGCCGGGTTGGTGGGCGTGGTCAGATGACTGACCTTGCTGGCAAACCAGCCGAAGCCGCCAGCGAACACCATTGCGATCATAAGCAGGGAAAGAGCGGAGAGGCGCACGGCAGTTCTTAAATGACCAACCTTGCCGTGGGCGCGCCAACGGGAAACCACCACTGGCAGCTGTCCAGCCGTCCCGGTCGAGTCCCGCACGTCCATGGCCATATGGTTAATCCCGAAATGCGGCCTTTGATAGCTAAAAGACGCACTTTGCGTTACGCGAATTCTCGATCCGTGATCGCCGTGTTTCCATCCACGCCAAGACGAGTTCCTTTCATGCGTCGGGTTGACGAACGTCGATGTCGCTAAGATAGGCGACGACGGTGGCGTGCGAGGTCGCCGCCGTCAGCGCGCCAATCACCAGCACCATCAGGACGACGCCCAGATAACCCGCGGAGCCGATGGCGAAGTTACCGAATAAAGCGGTCGCCTGATCGGCCTGCGGTGTTGCCATGTTACGCGACGACCACCATGAAAATACGATAAAGACGAGCACCGCCGCCGCTCCGCCGGCGGCCGCGCCCTTCATCCCGGTGACTAGGAAGTGCTGGCGGAATTCGCGCGCGATGAAGCGCGCCTCGGCGCCGACGAAATGCAGCACCTCGATGATGTGGCCGTTGCCGTCCATGGCGCCACGGGTCGCGAATACCACGGTCAGCACCGTTGCCGACAGCATCAAGGCCAGAACGGCGATGCCGATGGTCACCGTGGTGCGGGCCATGGCCACCAGCCGGTCGACCCAGGTACGGTGGTCGTCGAGCGATGCACTCGGCAGTTTCGGCGTGATCGCGGCGCGCATGGCGGCGAAGTCGGGCGGGCTGTTCTCGTCGATGGTGACGATGATCAGGCGCGGCACCGGCAGGTCGTCGATCTTGAGGCCCGATCCCAGCCAGGGCTCCAACAGCCTGGCGGTCGCTTCGCGGTCGATGATGCGGGTCGACTTCACGCCCGGGAATTCGCCGGCGATCTGCGAGGCCTGGCTAAGCGCCGCCTCCATATCGAGGCCGTCGGCCGGCTTGATCTGGATCGTCGCCTCGCGCGAGATCTGGTTTTCCCAGACCGAGGCCGTGTCGCGCACCAGCGTCACCGCGCCGAAGGTCAGGCAGGACAGGAAGGTCATGATGGCGATGACCAGCACCAGTGCGCGGCCGGCAATGTTCTGCGCCGGCACGATCGGCGCCATCTTGCGCTGGGCGCGCGGTCTTGCCTCGACCGCCTCGGCATCCTGCTGCTCGAAATGGTCGGCCGATAGCTCAGTCATAGATATCAAGCCTTCCGCCGGCCAGGATCATGCGGCGCGCGTCGACCTGTTCCATAAGGCCAAGATCGTGGGTCGCGATCACGACGGCGGTGCCGAGGCGATTGAGCTCGATGAACAGCCGCAGCAGGCGTCGCGCCAGCGGCGGATCGACATTGCCGGTCGGCTCGTCGGCGAGCAGGATTTCCGGCTGCTCGATCAGGGCGCGCGCGATCGCGGCGCGCTGCTTCTCGCCGCCCGACAGGACCGGCGGCAGCACATGCATGCGTTCGCCGAGCCCCACCCATTTCAACAGCTCGGTGACGTCGGTGCGGTAGCTCGCTTCCTCGCGCCCGCGCACGCGCAATGGCAAGGCGACATTCTCATAGGTGGTCATGTGGTCGAGCAGGCGAAAATCCTGGAACACCACGCCGATGCGGCGGCGCAGATGCGGCAGTTCGGTGCGTGAAATGCGCGAGCGGTCCTTGCCGAAGATGGTGATCAGCCCGCGCGTCGGCTTCAGCGACATGAACAAAAGGCGCAGCAAGGTCGTCTTGCCGGCACCCGAAGGCCCGCTCAGGAACTGGAAGGAGCGCTCCGGTATGTGCAGGGAGATGTCGCGGAGGATTTCCGGACCCATGCCATAGCGGAGGCCGACATTTTCGAAGCGAATCAATTTCGGCGACCTGAATTTCTTGGAGCATGATGCCGAAAAGTGTGACGCGGTCTTCGGGCGACATCATGCTCTGTCTCTTTTAGAGCCGGCGGCGAGCCGGCCTGTTCTGCGAAAAGACCATCGGCCGGCATGGTTAACCGGCGGTTAATTCCTGGGCTGTTTCGGCGCGTCACGAGGGCTCCGGTGGGGAAGCGTTAACCATTTGTGTTTACGCAAAAGAAACGAAAAGCGAACAGGTGCAATACTGGGCCATGATGGCTGACCCACGAACCGCGCGCCCGGTTTCCGGCGAAATCATGACCGAACCGCCGGCAATTGCCATGGCGGACCGGATCGTGCGCGGTCCGGCGGCCGATATCGTCGATGCCGACTATGAAGTGATGCCGCGCTTTGCCCCTGCCGTGGAAAGCGGTTCACCGCCACCGCGTGCGATCGTCACCCCGTCCATCGAGGGCATGGACATGCTGCGCAAGCCGGAAGCGCAAGCGAAACGGCCGCCGGCCTCGCGCGGCGGTCCGATCTTCTGGGTCGCCGGCGTCGGCGCCGCCCTTGCCGCCTTCTGGGTCTCCGGCGGTCATGCGCTGGTGCGGCAGGCGCCGTTCCTGGCCGGCACGCAAGCGTCGGCGCTGACCATTTCAGGCGTCGCCTCACGCGTCGATGCCTCGGGCGCCAATCCGGTGCTGTTCGTCGATGGCGAGGCCGCCAATGATGGGACGAGGCCGGCGACAATGCCGCCGCTCGAAATCCGGGTGACGGGCAATGACGGACGCACGACCCGCTATACGTTGGGGACATCCGGCCGCTCGCTGGCATCGGGCGAAAGATTCGGCTTTGCCAGCCGGCTCGACGTGCCTAAGAACGGCGTTAGAACCGTTTTGGTTACTTTCGCCGAGTAGGCGATCACCGGAGAAGACCAGCAATGCCAATCGTACGCGGCAAGGACATCGAGGTCCTGTTTTCGGCATCGGCGATCGCGCGGCGCAATCTCGAACTCGCCAAGGAGATCGCCGGGCACGACTATCACGATCTCTTGGTGATTTCGGTGCTGAAGGGTTCGTTCATCTTCGCAGCCGACCTGATCCGCGCCATGCATGATGTCGGCCTGTCACCCGAGGTCGAGTTCATCTTCATCTCCAGTTATGGCGCCGGCACCACCAGTGGCGAGGTGAGGGTGCTGCGCGACATCGACAATGAAGTCGCCGGGCGCGACGTGCTGCTGATCGACGACATTCTGGAATCGGGCAAGACGCTGAGCTTCACGCGCGACCTGATGATGTCGCGTGGCGCGAAAAGCTGTTCCATCGCCGTGCTGCTCGACAAGCGCATGCGCCGCCAGACCGCGCTCAACGCCGATTATGTCGGCTTCGACTGCCCCGATTATTTCGTCGTCGGCTACGGCATGGACGTCTCGCATGCCTTCCGCGAACTGCCGTTCGTGGGCGTCGTCAAAGGCGATGCTTGAACGACTTCCAAAAAGACTTGTCGACCCCTTCCGCTTTCAGGAAAAGTCAACGTTTCGCGGCCAAATATGCCGGCCATGGCAAAGCTTCTGATCGTCGAGGACGATGAGTCCGTCCGCACCCTCGCAGCCCGCGCGCTCGAACGCGCCGGCCACGCAATCGATATCGCCGCCGATGGCGCGCAGGGGCTTTCGCTGATCCGCGCCGCAAACGGCGGCTACGATCTCGTCGTCTCCGACATCCGCATGCCGGAGATGGACGGCATCGAGATGGCGGTTGCGGCCGCAGCGCTTTTCCCGGCGATGAAGATCATGCTGATGACCGGCTATGCCGACCAGCGCGAGCGCGCCGAGGAATTGAACGGCATCATCCTCGACGTCGTGCAAAAGCCCTTCACGCTGGCTGAGATCCGTTCACGCGTCGAACGGGCGCTGATCTGCTTCGCCTGATCAGGCCGGATCCCTGGCGACAAGCGTCTGGGCGGGGCCGGTCCGCCGCTCGGTGTTGAGCGCCAGCAGGCCGGCGCCGATGATGAGCGCCGCGCCGATCACGGTCGTCGAGCGTGGCACCTCGGCGAAGAACAGGAAGCCCCACAGCGGCGACCACAGGATGCCGGTATATTCGAAGGTGGCGACGCGGTTGGCCGGCGCCAGCCGATAGCCTTGCGAGAGCAGGATCATGCCGGCCGAGGCGACGAAACCGCACGCCGCCATCTTGAGGAAATCCGGCAGTGTCGGCCAGATCCACGGCCGCACCAGGAATTCGAGGCTCGGGTGGACGGCGTGGGTTATGCCGGCGAGGTGGAACGTGCCGGCGACCACGGCCGCGCCGGTCAGATAGGCGCCGTTCTGGTAGAAGGCCATCACTGTGGAGGATTCGGTATTGCCGATCTTGCGGGCCATCAATTGCGAAAAGCCGTAGAGCACGGCCGAGCCCAGCGACAGCAAGGCCGCCCAGTCGAACAGTCCGACGCCGGGGCGCAGCATCACCAGGACGCCAAGCATGCCGATCAGCACGGTTGCCAGCGTCTGCCAGGAAACGCGCTCGCCAAGATAGGGACCGGCCATCGCCATGATGCAGAGCGGCGCCATGAAATAGAGCGCCACGGCATCGGCCAGCGGCAGGGCGGCGATGGCCAGGTAATAGACCGTATAGGACGTGAACTGGATGAAGGCACGCATGGTCAGCATGCCGAAGCGCCGCGACAGGATGGCGCGGAGCCCGACATCGACATGGACGAGAAGGAACAGGATCGGCAGGGCGATGATCGAGCGGATCGCCATCACCTCGGTCACCGGGTAGCCGCTCGACACGGCTTTGACGAGCGGGTCCTGCAGCGAGAAGACCAGCACGCCCAGGCACAGGCTCAGGATGCCGCGCACCATCCTATTCTGCATCCGCGTCCAGGCTCCCGCGCATATGATCCGGCGACCCTCTCCAGATCAAAAAGAACCCGCCACCGTTTTCGGGCAGCGGGCACGAGTGAGGACTCTTTGGTTGGTCCGCAGCCGATTTCGCGGCTGCATATCCAATGGGTGAGGCGACTATCGTCCGGCGTTTGACATGTTGCAAACGAATTGGAATGATGCCAGCAATCAAATTTGCTTATGATGGATGCGATGCGGCCAACCCTCGACAGCGATCTCCTGCGCACCTTCGTCGCCATCGCCGAGGCCGGCAATTTCACGAGAGCCGCCGAGCAGGCCGGCCGCACCCAGTCGGCCGTGTCGATGCAGATGAAGAAGCTCGAAGAGCTGGTCGGCGACAGCCTGTTCGAGCGCGGTTCACGCGGTGTCGCATTGACGCGGCGTGGCGGCGAACTCATCGTCAATGCCCGCCGTATCGTCTCGCTGCTCGACGAGACGGCTGCGTCGATGACGGCGGCGCCGCTGGGCGGGCCGGTGCGTATCGGCATTCCGGAGGAATATGGCCACGCCATCCTGTCGCGCGCGCTCGGCGCATTCTCGAAGCGCCACACCAAGGTCGAGGTTACCGTGCGCTACGCCCATTCGGAGGCGCAGATCGCGGCGCTCCTCGCTGGTGAACTCGATCTGTGCGTGGTGTTCGAATGGCAGGACCCATCTGGCGGCGAAGTGCTGATGCACGATCCGACGGTCTGGGTGACGTCGAACCTGCATCACATGCATGAGGAACGTCCGGTGCCGATCGCGCTCTATAACCGGGCCAGCTGGTGCAAGGATTTCGCCATCAAATCGCTGGAGCAGCGCGGCCTTGCCTATCGCGTCGCCTATACCAGCGACACCACCGGTGGCCTGAAGCTTGCCGTCACCTCGGGGTTGGCGATCGCGCCGATTTCGCGCAGCAACATCCCGGTGGACTGCCGCGAACTCACGGCCTCCGACGGCTTCGGCGACATCGATTCCTCCAATGTGGTGATGCACCGCAACCCGAACGCGTCAGGCGAGGCGATCGACGGCATGCAGGAGGCGATCCGCGAGGCGTTCGTCAACAGGCAGGTCCAACCCGCCGCGTCATAGACGTCGCCCGGTGCTCCCGGCGCTTGCTATTTCAGCTCCAGCAGCCGTTCCAGATAGCTGCGCTCGATATCGGGGCTTAGCGCGTTGCCGAGCCGCTTGCGGATCGCTTCCAGGATCTGGCGGGCACGCTGCACGTCGATCTCGTCGGGCACTTTGACCGAATCTCCGAAATCGGGACCCTGGCTGGCGCGCGGCCGGCCGAGCGGGTCACGGTCGGCGCCCTGCTGACGACCGCCTTCCTGGCTGCCGCCCTGGTCGCCCTGCATGGCCTGCATCTGCTTCATCATGTCCTTGGCGCCCTTGCGCAGCGCCTCGAGCGCCCGGCCCTGGTGGCCGACAGCCTCGTCGCCCTGACCCTCGCCAAGCGCCTGCTCGGCGCTGCCCATGGACTTGCCGGCCTCGCCAAATCCTTCATTGGGCTCCATGCCCATGCCTTCGAGGCCCTTCTTCAGCTGTTCGAGATCGCTCTTCAGCTGGCCCTGGCCTTCCTGCAACTGCTTCAGCGCATCGGCGAATTCCTGCGGCGTCATCGGCTTCGGCCTGGCGAGCGGATCGCGGTCCTGCCCAACGCCTGGCTTGTCCCGGTCCTTGCCACCGCCCTGGCCAAGCTGCTCGTCGCGGTTCTCGCCACGCTGGCGCTCGCCGCGCTGCATCTGGTCCATGCGGAAAGTATCGTTCATCATCTCTTGCTGGCGCCGCAGGATCTCGCCGAGCTTGTCCATCTGCTGGCGCATCTGGCTATCCTGCTCACCGCCCTGCTGCTGGCGGCCGGCCTGGAGGTTGTTCATCATGTCCTGCAGCTGCGACAGCAATTGCTGCGCCTTATCGCGATCGCCCGACTTGGCCAGGTTCTCGATCTGGTCCATCATGCGGTCGATGTCGCTCTGGCGCAGTTCCTGGCCGTTCTGCTGCATTTGCGGCGCATTCGGGTTCTGCTTGGCGCGTTCGGCGAACTCCTGCAGGAACTGGTTCATCGCCTCGCGCAATTCCTTCATCGCCTTCTCGATCTCGGCGTCGCTGGCGCCGTTCTTGATGGCGTCCTGCAGCGCCTGCTGCGCCTGGCGCAGCCGCTTCTCGGCGGCCGAGAGGTTACCCTCCTCGATGCCGAGCGCGATTTCCCAGAGATAGGCGACCTCGCCGCGCAGCTGATCGTCGTTCCCGGCCAGTTTCAGCCGGCTCATCGCGCTCATGATGGCGAGGTAGTGGGACATGTTGTCGAACGTGTCTTCGGGCCGCAGCGTGATGGCCTCCATCAGATCGAGCACGCGCGGCTTGGCTTTGGCGTCGAGCGCGAGCAGGCGGCGCTGTTCGATCACGGCGCGCGCCAGCGGGTTGGTGAACGGCCGCTCGGGCATCACGAGTGTCTTGGTTTCGCTGGACGCGGTGTGTCCGGCGTCGTCGGTGGCGACCAGCGTCAGCTTGATGCTGCTGCCGGCCCAGACATGCTCGGTCAGATCCTTCGTGGTCCTGGCGGCATTCGACTTGCCGCCGCGGCGTGGCAGCGTCAGGGGCATGTCAGGCGGGCCATAGAGCGGATGCGCACCTGGCGTCTGCGGATCGGCCAGCGCGAAGACCGCCTTGGCGGTCGCGGCGCCGTAGTCGTCATCGATCTGGTAGTTGAGCTCGAAGGCGCCGTTGGCGGCGCGCTTGGGCTCATCGACGAAGCGGATCCGCGGCGGCTTGTCCGGCAACACGGCGAAGGCCCAGCGGCCGAGCTGGTCGTCGCCCGATTGCAGCGTCAGCGTGCCGTCGCCGGTCAGCTTGCCGATGAACTGGCGTATCTTCGAGGACGAGGCGGGGGACGGCACCGCCGGGCTTGCTGCCGGCTTGGCGGCGGCTTGCGGGTCGATGGCGCGTGCGTTGCCGTCCTTGTCGGCATAGGCAAGCGTTTCCTCGCCCGATCCACCAGTCACACGCAGCGAGACTTCGCTGCCTTCCGGAATGGTGAAGGTCGGGGTCGCCTGGTTGGCATCAGCAGTCAGGAAGATCGGTGGCTTGCCGGTATAGGCCGGCGGCGTCACCCAGGCGTCGATGCGCGGCGGCACGGCGTCGAGCGTGCCATGTGCGCTGAACCCATCGCTCAGCCTGCCGCCGGTCGGCCCGAAGGAGAAGGCGAAGGCGGTGACCAGCAGGAGCGCCGCCACGGCGCGCAGTCCCCAGCGGTCGCGCTCCGGCACGCGCGTGCGCGGCAGGTCGGCGCCCAGACTGTCGAGCCTTCCAGCCATGCGCTTCTGGTGCTCGCGCCAGAGCGCCTGCGAGAAACTGCTTTCGTGGCCGCTGGGTCGGTCGCTCTGCACCTGTACGGGACTGTGCAGCAGTCTGTTGGCGGCCTCAATGCGGCGATCGACCTCGGCGGCGCCCGGCATGCGGAAAAAGCGCAGCGGATAAAGCGCGGCCAGCCCTGCCAGGCCGAACGCGGCGACAAGGCCGATGCGCACCACATCTGGCAGCCGGGGAAAAATGCCGAACCAGGAAGCGCTGAGGAACAGGCTGGCGACAACAATGAGCGGGAGTAGCAGCGGCCAGCCGCGCTCGACCATCATCGAGACCCGCGTCGCTATCCGGCTCAAGGCCAGGCGTCCGGCTAGGCCGCGATCGGTGCTGAAGATGGGTCGTTGCGTCATCGGCCCTTCCTAGAGCCTGTTCCGTCCTGAAAGGACCGGAATGGGGCTCTATCTCTTTTGAGCATGATCTGTTCCGAAAACTGGATTCCACTTTCGGGATCATGCTGCGAGGCGGGGCAGGATAGCCCAAGCCTCACGACTCGAAGAATACCAGCAAACACGGCAAAGGCGAGGCAGTTTGAGAAAACGTGAAGCCGGCCGAAATGGTTGCAATCAGAAATTGGCGGGGTTTGCGTTGGCGCCACAGACCAGCACTGCGACCCGTTCGCCCGGCGCCGGCGCGTAGCGGCCGGACAGGATCGCGGCGAAGGCGGCGGCACCACCTGGTTCCGAGATGATGCGCACGCGGTTCCAGAGCGCCTTCTGGGCGGCGATGATGTCGTCGTCGCTGACCAGGATGGAGCGTTCGACGAAGGCTTCGGCGATCGGGAACATCATTTCGCCGACGCGCTTTGGCGCCAGCGAATCGGCGGCGATACCTTCGGCCGGCGCGTCGACCGGATGGCCGGCCTCGAAAGCGCGGTGAAGCGTCGGCGCGCCCTCGGGTTCGACAGCGACGATGCGAATGCGGCCGGCATACCAGGCGGCGATACCGCCGATCAGGCCGCCGCCGCCGACGGCGACCAGCAGCGTGTCGATCTCAGGCAGATCGCTTTCGATTTCGAGCCCGAGCGTGCCCTGGCCGACAAGCGTTTCCTCCTGGTTGAAGGCGTGAATCTGCAAGGCGCCGGTTCGCTCGGCGAAACGTTCGCTGGCCGCCAGCGCCTCGGCATAGCGGGCGCCGCCGACGACGAGGTCGGCACCGTAGCCGCGAATGCGGTCCAGCTTGGCCTGCGGGCTCACTTCGGGAACGAAGATGGTCGCCTTGTGGCCAAGCCGCATGGCGGCATAGGCGACAGCGGCGCCATGATTGCCACCCGACGCGGCGACGACGCCGGCGTCGGGAACCGGCCGCTCCAGAAGGTTGGTGAAGGCGCCGCGCGCCTTGAACGAGCCGGAATGCTGCAGGCATTCGAGCTTGAGGTCGACCGCCAATGGCGGTCGGTCGAAGTCGGCCATGTCGACGCGCAGCACCGGCGTGTGCCTGATATAGGGACGGATGCGCGGTTCCATCGCGGCAATGCGTTCGCGAGTGACGGTATTGCCCTGCGACATGATTTCCTCCCGTACAGAGTTTCCGGTCTATGCAAGCCAGTCCGGCACCGAATCCAGCCCGATCAGCTCGTCATAGGTCAGGCGCGGACGCACGACGTGGAAACGGTCGCCGTCGACCAGCACCTCCGGCACCAGCAGGCGGGTGTTGTAGGTGCCGGCCTGGACCGCGCCATAGGCGCCGGCGGTGGAAACGGCGACGAGATCGCCCGCCTTCAGCCTGGGCAGGTCGCGGTCGAGGCCGAGATAGTCACCGGTCTCGCAGACCTGGCCGACCACATCGACCATCATGCGCGGCGTATCGGCCGGCGGCTGCACGACCGGCCTGATTTCGTGGAAGGCGTCGTAGAGCGTCGGCCGGATCAGGTCGTTCATAGCGGCGTCGACGACGAGGAAATTCTTGGCGTCGCCTTCCTTCACGAAAATCACTTCCGAGACCAGGATGCCGGCATTGCCGACGATCAGTCGGCCCGGCTCGAACATCACCTTCAGGCCCAACTTGGTGACGTGCTTGCGGACGATCTGGGCATAGGCGTCGGGGAGCGGCGGCGGGTTGTTGTCGACGCGGTAGGGAATGCCGAGGCCGCCGCCGAGGTCGATATGCTCGATGGCGTGGCCGTCGGCGCGCAGCGCCCCGACCAGGTCGACAAGCAGGGCGAAGGCGTCGTCGAAGGGCTGCAGATCGGTGATCTGGCTGCCGATATGGGTATCGATGCCGGTGATCCTGATGCCCGGAAGCGTTGCCGCGCGGGCATAAACCTGGCGCGCCCGCTGCCACGGAATGCCGAACTTGTTCTCGGCCTTGCCGGTTGAGATCTTCTTGTGGGTCCTGGCGTCGACATCGGGATTGATGCGCAGCGAGACCGGCGCCACCTTGCCGAGCGCCGAGGCGCGGGCCGACAGAAGTTCGAGTTCCGGCTCGGATTCGACGTTGAAACAAAGGATGCCGGCCTCGAGCGCAAAGTCCATTTCACGCGCGGTCTTGCCGACACCGGAGAACAGGATCTTGCTCGGCGGGACGCCGGCGGCCAGCGCCCGGCGCAATTCGCCTTCCGAGACCACGTCGGCTCCGGCGCCGAGCCTGGCCAGGGTACGCAGCACCGCCTGGTTGGAATTGGCCTTCATGGCGTAGCAGACCAGCGTGTCGAGCCCGGCAAAGGCCTTGATAAAGACACGGTAGTGCCTGGTCAGGGTCGCCGTCGAATAACAGTAGAACGGCGTGCCGACCTGCGCGGCGATATCAGGGATTGCCACGTCCTCGGCATGCAGCACGCCGTCGCGGTAGTCGAAATGGTTCACGAGAGTGGTTCCGGAAGTTGGGGCACGATGCGATCGGGTTTGGAAGGACCAATCCCGCCTTCATCGGAGCTAGATCAGCGGGTCGAGGATGAACTTCTTGTCCACGACCGGTTTTTCCGGTTCCGGCGGCACGGGCTGGTGGGCTTTTTCGGCATCCTTGCGTGCCTGGACGGCCGCCTCGTAGGGCGTGTCGAGACCGGCCTTGCGACCGCAGGCGGTCACGGAGGCAAGCGCCGCAAGCAGCGTCAGCGTTACCAAAATCCTGCTTCCGGTCATCGATCCATCCGTCCGAAACGTTTGCCAGCCGCCGCTTTTAGCCGAGTTCTCAGCGCATTGCACCCCGCATATTGCTGATCGCAAAATCGGGGATCACGCCTTGGCGATACGCTTTTTCCAGGCGCGGATCTGCTTCCTCACTTCCGACGGTGCGGTGCCGCCGAAGCTGGTGCGGCTCTTGACCGAGTTTTGCACCGCCAGCACCGAGAATAGGTCCGGTGTGATGCCGGGGTTGATCGATTGCAGATCCTCCAGCGAAAGCTTCTCCAGGCTGACCTTCTTGTCTTCGGCCAGCGCCACCGTGCGGCCGGTGACATGATGCGCCTCGCGGAACGGCAGACCCAAGCTACGCACTAGCCAGTCGGCGAGGTCGGTGGCGGTGGCGTGGCCAGAGCCGGCGGCCTTCTTCATCGCGGCCGCATTGACCGTCATGTCCGCGACCATGCCGGTCATCGCCGCCAGCATCAGGTCGAGCGTCTCGGCGGCGTCGAACACCGATTCCTTGTCTTCCTGCATGTCCTTGCCATAGGTCAAAGGCATGCCCTTCATCACCGTCAGCAGGCCGATCAGATGGCCGTTGACGCGGCCGGTCTTGCCACGCACCAGTTCGGCAGCGTCGGGGTTCTTCTTCTGCGGCATGATCGAAGAGCCGGTGGAAAAGCTGTCCGATAGCCTGATGAAGCCGAATTGCGGCGTCGACCAGATGATGATCTCCTCCGCCAGCCGCGACAGATGTGTGGCGCAGATCGCGGCCATGGCGAGGAACTCCAGCGCGAAATCGCGGTCGGAGACGCTGTCCAGCGAATTGCGCATCGGCTCGCGGAAGCCGAGCGCCCTGGCGGTCTGATGGCGGTCGATCGGGAAGCTGGTGCCGGCAAGGGCGGCGGCGCCGAGCGGGCTCTCGTCCATCCGTTCGATGGCATCGCGCACGCGCGACAGGTCGCGCGCGAACATCTCGACATAGGCCATGCAATGATGGCCGAAAGTCACCGGCTGCGCCGCCTGCATATGGGTGAAGCCCGGCATGACGGTCGCCGCATGTTCCTCGGCTCGCGCCAGGAGAGCCACGATCAAGCCTTTCAACGCCTCGGCGACACGGAAGCATTCGTCCTTGACCCAGAGCCTCAGATCGACCGCCACCTGGTCGTTGCGCGAACGCGCGGTGTGCAGCCGGCCGGCCGCCGACCCGATCAGATCGGCCAGGCGGGCCTCGACATTCATGTGGATGTCTTCCAGCTTCGTCGAAAACTCGAAGCTGCCGGTTTCGATCTCTTTCAGGATCGTGTTCAGCCCGTGAGCGATTTTTTCTTGATCGGACGCCGAAATAATGCCCGTTTGCGCCAGCATCTCGCTATGGGCGATCGAGCCTCTTATGTCCTGCGCGTAGAGTTTGCGGTCGAACGAGATCGACGCGTTGATCGCTTCCATGATCGCGGCCGGACCCGAGGCAAATCGTCCGCCCCACATCTGGTTGCTGGTCTTCTTGTCGCTCATGGCTATAACCCGTGCTTCGGAGCAGTTTTGACAAAATGGCAGACGGAAACAGATTTTTCCCGGCCCCGCGCCTGATCCTCGCCGCCCTGGCGGCGGGAGCGCTGGCCGGCGCGGTCGCGGTATATGTCAGCGAGAGCCGGTCTGGCAACAACGCCGCGCCCCAAAACGCCGCGCCCCAAGTAGCCGCGAGCGGCAGCAAGGACGACGTCGCCTGCGCCGCCAAGAGCGATCGCGCCAAGAAGGTCGCGGCCGCAGCCACCGGCGAGGTCGCGGCACTTTTGCCGGCCGATCCGCCGCAGTCGATGAGGAGCCTCGCCTTCAACGGTCCGGATGGCAAGCCGATGACGATCGCCGACCAGGCCGGCAAGACGGTGCTGCTCAATCTGTGGGCGACATGGTGCGCGCCATGCCGTGCCGAAATGCCGGCGCTCGATGCGCTGCAAAAGGAGAAAGGCAGCGACGCCTTTCAGGTCGTCGCCGTCAACGTCGATGCCGGCGACGACGTGAAGCCGAAGAAGTTTCTCGCCGATACCGGTGTGCATACGCTCGGCTACTACCGGGATTCGACGATGACGCTGTTCAACGACGTCAAGACGCGCGGTCTGGCGCTCGGCCTGCCCGTCACCATGCTGATCGACGGCGAAGGTTGCCTGATCGCCCATATGAACGGTCCGGCCGAATGGTCGGGGCCCGACGCCAAGCGGCTGGTCGAGACGGCACTCGGGTCGTGAGCTCGAGCCGAGCGCACGCTCGGCTCGAGCAGGACGGGGCTGCCATCATGGCGGTCGGTGGGCATCGCAGTGCGCTTGCCGTGGCCTGTCAGGTCTCGAACGCCCTGTCCAACAGCACGACGTCGGCTCAAATGGGTGGCGCTGTCGCGCGGGCTTTCGCGCATCGCCTGCCTGTCGGCGATGGTCACCTGCGTCAGCTCTGCACCAGCACTTCGTCATCCTTTTAGCCGGATAACCATAACGGTCTTTACGTCCGCGAGAGCCGCCCTAGCTACCTAAGGCGCCGGTGTGACGTTTTCATGCCGGCGCAACCGCCGAGGGGGAGGAAAGACCAGCTGTCCACAGGCCCGGGAGGCCACAACAGAACTGTCACATACCTTCTCTAAGAGAGCGGGCAAGGACTTGCGCAAGACCCTTGTCAACAGTCATTCAAGAGGGAAGAAATCATGACGATCATCAAGCGGGGCCTCGCTGCCCTTGCCGCAGGCGCGCTCAGCACCGCGCTCGCGGTTCCTGCCTTCGCGGAGCCGGTAAAATTCGACTTCTGGTTCGGCCTGTCGGGCGACCTCGCCCGCGTCGTCGATACGCTGTGCAAGAACTTCAACGCTTCGCAGTCCGACTATGAAGTCGTCTGCACCAGCCAGGGCAACTACGACGCCACGCTGCAGAACACCATCGCCGCCTTCCGCGCCGGCAAACAGCCCGCCGTCGTGCAGGTGTATGACGTCGGCACCGCCACGATGATGCTGTCGGGCGCCTACAAGCCCGCCGACAAGCTGATGGAAGAAAACGGCTACAAGATCGACTACGCCGACTACTTCCCCGGCATCGCCCGCTACTACGCGACCTCGAAGGGCGAGATGCTGTCCTTCCCGTTCAATTCCTCGACCGCGCTGATGTACTGGAACAAGGACGCCTTCGCCAAGATCGGCAAGACCGAGGCGCCCAAGACCTGGGAAGACGTCGGCGCCGACCTTCAGGCCATGAAGGACGCCGGCTATGAATGCCCGATGGCGATCAACATCTCGGCCAATGAAAGCTGGCAGCTGATGGAGCAGTTCTCGGCGCTCCACAACCAGCCGATCGCCACCAAGAACAACGGCTATGACGGCCTCGACGCGCGTCTGGAAGTCAACAAGACCAAGTTCGTCCAGTACGTCACCGACCTCAAGAAGTGGTATGACGCCGGCCTGATCAAGATCAAGTCCAAGGATCTCGGCCAGGACATGGTCCAGGCCTTCGCCTCGGGCACCTGCCAGGTGATCATGACCTCGGTCGGCGATCACGGCACGGTCGGCAAGACGCAGAAGGAAGGCATGAACTGGGATGTCGCCGAACTGCCGGTCTATGCCGGTACCGAGCGCAAGAATTCGCTGGTCGGCGGCGCTTCGCTGTGGGTGCTCTCCGGCAAGTCGGACGCTGAGTACAAGGGCGCGGCCGCGTTCCTCAACTTCATCCACGACCCCAAGACCGCTTTGTTCTGGTCGACCAACACCGGCTACATTCCGGTGACCAAGTCGGGCTTCGACTACATGAAGTCCACCGGCTTCTACGACAAGGCGCCCTATAAGGGCCGTGAAGTCGCCATCGCCAGCCTGACCGCGTCCGAGCCGACCGAAATCACCCGTGGTATACGCCTGGGCAACTTCACCCAGATCCGCGCCGAATTCGGCACGCAGATGCAGGCGATCTTCGCCAACAAGGTCAGCGTGCAGGAAGGCCTCGACACGCTGGTCAAGAATGGCGACGCCATCCTCGATCGCTTCCAGCAGACCTATCCGGGCAAGACCCTGCCCTGATTGCGGGAATTTCCCGGGCCGCCCGTCGACTCCATTTTGAGCATGATCTTTTCCGAAAACCGGTTTCCACTTTTCGGGATCATGCTCGGGTCGACGGGCGGCCATTTCGTTATTAATCTCCCACTTGCTTTAAGCTGACCACCCTGCGGCAACGGCGGACCGATGGAAAAACGCGTCACTTTCGGCAGTTGGACGATCGGCATCCTTTTCGCGGTGCCGCAGCTCCTCCTGATCTTCACGTTCTTCTACTGGCCGGCCGGCCAGGCCGTATACTGGTCGCTGACGCTGCAGCAGCCCTGGGGTGGCGGCAACATCTGGGTCGGGCTCGACAATTTCCGCTCGATCCTGGCCAACGCCGATTACTGGAACTCGATCACCGCCAGCCTTGTCTTCGCCGGTATCAGCACCGGGCTTGCCATGTTCGTCGCGCTCGTGCTCGCCGCGCTTACCGATCGCCAGCTTGCCGGCTCGCGTCTCTATCGCGTGGTGCTGATCTGGCCCTACGGCATCGCTGCACCGGCCCTGGCGATGGCGTTCCGCTTCATCCTGGCGCCGGAAGCCGGTTTCATGGCCGTGGTCAATCAGGTCTGGCCCGGCTTCTGGGATCCCGGCCTCGACGGCACTGATGCCATGGCTTCGATCATCATCGCCTTCTCGTGGAAATATGTCGGCTACAACTTCATCTTCTTCCTCGCCGCGTTCCAGGCCATCCCGCGCTCACTCATCGAAGCCGCCGCGATGGACGGCTCCGGGGTCATGAGGCGTTTCTGGGACATCCAGTTCCCGCTGATCACGCCGACGATCTTCTTCCTGCTGGTCATCAACATCACGGAAAGCTTCCAGGATTCGTTCGGCATCGTCGACATCATGACGGCGGGCGGCCCGGCGAATGCCACCAATCTGATGGTCTACAAGATCTATTCCGATGGCTTCAAAGGCCTCGATTATTCGGGCGCCGCCGCGCAGAGCATCATCCTGATGCTGCTCATCGTCGTGCTGACCATTTTCCAGTTCCGCTTCATCGAGCGGCGCGTGCACTACAGGTGAGACTGATATGGTCGAGCGCACCCCGTTTCTCAACTTCTTCACCCATCTGATCCTGTTTGTCGGCTTTGTACTTTGCATCGCGCCGTTCGTGGTTGTGGCCGTGGCCGCGTCGCACAACCTCAGGGATGTCAACGACGTGCCGATGTCGCTGCTGCCGGGCAACGATTTCTGGACAAACATCAAGACGGCGTGGACGACGGCCGACCTTGGCCCCAAGCTGCTCAACAGTTTCATCATGGCTGCCGGGGTCGCGGCCGGCAAAGTAATCATCTCGGCGCTGACCGCCTTCTCGATCGTCTATTTCCGCTATCCCGGCCGCACCTTCATTTTCTGGCTGATCTTCGTCACGCTGATGCTGCCGCTGGAAGTGCGCATCGTGCCGACCTACGCGGTCGTCGCCAATGTGCTGTCGCCCTACCAGACCATCCTCGACCTCACCGGGCTGAGCTGGCTGATCGGGAAGGTCTCGGGCGTCGAGGTTTCGCTCAGCCTCGGGCTGCTCAATTCCTATACCGGGCTGATCCTGCCCCTGATCGCCACCGCCACCGGCACCTTCCTCTACCGGCAGTTCTTCCTGACCGTGCCGGACGAGCTGACCGAGGCGGCGCGCATGGACGGCGCCGGCGCGCTGCGCTTCTTCATCGATATCCTGCTGCCCTTGTCGCGCAACAACATGGCGGCACTCGGCACAATCATGTTCCTGTGGGCGTGGAACCAGTATCTGTGGCCGCTGCTCATCACCACCGACCAGTCGCACGCGACGGCGGTCACCGAGCTCAAGCAGCTCATCCCCAATGTCGGCGGCATTCCGGAATGGAACATCGCCATGGCCGGAACGCTTATCGTCATGCTGCCGCCGCTGATCGTCGTGGTGCTCATGCAGCGCTGGTTCGTGCGCGGCCTGATCGCCACCGAGAAGTAACAAGGAGACAAAAGATGGCCTCCATCGCAATACGCGGCGTCAAGAAGAACTATGCCAAGACGCAGGTCGTGCACGGCGTCGATCTCGACTTCGCCTCTGGCGAATTCGTCGTCATCCTCGGGCCGTCCGGCTGCGGCAAGTCCACGCTGCTCAGGATGATAGCCGGGCTGGAGGAGATTTCCGACGGCACGGTCGCCATCGACGGCACGGTGGTCAACAAGCTCGAGCCGCGCGAACGCGGCTGCGCCATGGTGTTCCAGAACTACGCGCTCTATCCGCATATGAGCGTGGCCCAGAACATCGGCTATTCGCTGAAGGTTGCCGGAGTTCCCTCGGCCGAGCGTAACCAGCGCATCCAGGCGGTGGCCCGCACGCTGGAGCTCGAGCATCTGCTCGATCGCAAGCCGATGGCGCTTTCCGGCGGCCAGAGGCAGCGCGTCGCCATGGGCCGCGCGATGATCCGCGAGCCGAAAGTCTTCCTGTTCGACGAGCCGCTGTCCAATCTCGACGCCAAGCTGCGCGTGCAGATGCGCTCGGAAATCCGCAAGCTGCATCGCCGGCTGAACGCCACCTCCGTCTTCGTCACCCATGACCAGGTCGAGGCGATGACGCTGGCCGACCGGCTGGTGGTGATGAATGGCGGACGGGTCGAACAGGTCGGCACGCCAGGTGAAATCTACACCCGCCCGGCCAGCCGCTTCGTCGCCACTTTCGTCGGCGCGCCGGCCATGAACATCCTTGAAGGTGCGGTCGAACTCGACGGGCTGTCGCTGCTCGGCGGCAGCCGCCGCCTGGCCATGGCCCGCGCCGGCCTGCCGGTCGGCACGAAGGTGGCGATGGGCATCCGGCCGGAAGCGGTGCGGCTAGTGGCACCGGGAACAGCCGGTGCGCTCGATGCCACTGTCGACCTCGTCGAGGAACTTGGCGCGGGGCGGGTCATCTATGTCGACCTCGACGGCGCGCCGTTCTCGGTGATGACCTCGGAGGCCGTTCACCCCGCGCCCGGCAGCACCGTCGGCTTGAAGATCTCGCCGGACGACATGCACTTCTTCTCGTCGGAGACAGGCACCCGTCTCGATGTCTTCAAGGCTTCCGTGCCCGAACCGGCGCTTTGATTTCCGATACGCGCGCAGCCAAAGAGACGCCCATGAAAATCATCCAGGTCACCGATGTGCATCTTGGCCGGCAAGGTGAGCGCCGCTATGGGGCGGACCTGCATGAGCGGCTGGATCGGTGCATCGCGCACATCAATGCGGATCACGCCGACGCCGCGCTTTGCGTCTTCACCGGCGACCTGACCGAGACCGGTGCGCCGCAGAGCTATGCCGATCTGCGCGTTGCGCTGAGCGCGCTATCGATGCCGTACAAGCTGATGCCGGGCAACCATGACCGGCGGGCCAGTCTCGTCGCTGCGTTTCCCGAAGTTCCGGTCGACGAAAACGGCTTCGTGCAGTCGGTCCACGATACCGGCAACGAAGTGCTGTTGTTTCTCGACTGCCTGGCGGAAGGACGCATCGAGGGCGAACTGTGCGATAGCCGGCTTGCATGGCTCGAAGCCCGGCTGGAACAATCAAGCGGCAGGCCCGCCTACGTCTTCCTGCACCATCCGCCGGTCGCGCTCGGCCTGCCGCAACTCGATCCGCTGGCGCTCGGACAGCCCGCGCGGTTGCTCGGCCTGCTGCGGGACCATGGCAATGTTCGCCACATCTTCTTCGGCCACGTCCATCGCGACATTGCCGGCACCGTTGCCGGCATTCCGTTCTCGGCGCAGCGCGGCCTGCATGCTCGGTTCGAGCTTGCCCTCGAGCGGTCGAGCGAGATTGTCGAACAGGCGCCGCCGTCCTACGCCGTCATCCTCATCGACAGCGCCAACGAGTGCGTGGTGGTGCACGGTTGCGATTTTCTCGAGCAATGGCCAATCTATTCAGCGGAAACCGGCGAACGCATCACCGCGTGAACTGGCGACTTCGCCTGGGGCCAGCGCCTTCAGCCGTCGAGCTCAAGAGAAGACGTGCGCCTTGCCCGACACGGTCAGCCGCACGATCTCGCCGACCGCCGGCGCGTCCATGCCGGATTTGCGCAGGATCAGCGGCGTGCCGCCGATCGCGGCGGCGTCCGGCGGATCGGGACTGTTCAGGAGCCGCACCGCGATCGTGCATGTCGAGCCGGCGAATTCGGACTCCGTCACCTCGCCGAACAACATATCGGGCGTGCCCGACATGCCCTCGCGCGAGGTGCGTTTGAGCCCGATCTGCTCCGGCCGCAGCATGATGCGGGCGACATCGCGGCTGTCCGGCGCGTCGACGGCGATGCGGCCCAGCGGCGAACTGGCGAAGCCGCCCGAAATGCTTGCCGGCAGGATGATGGCGTCGCCGAGGAACTCGGCGATCATCCTGTCCTTCGGCTTGAGATAAAGCTCGCGCGGCGTGCCGACCTGGGAAAATTTCCCGTCGCGCATCACCGCCACCTGGCTGGCGAAGGACAGTGCTTCGGCCTGGTCGTGCGTCACCAGGATAGTGGTGATGCCGGCAGCCTCGAGAAGTTCGGCCACCGCCTTGCGCATCGAGGCGCGCAGGCCGGTGTCGAGTGCCGAGAACGGCTCGTCGAGCAGCATCAGCCGCGGCTTCATCGCCATGGCGCGGGCCAGCGCCACGCGCTGCTGCTGGCCGCCGGAGAGCTCGTGCGGACGGCGTTTGAGGATCGCCTTGTCCAGTCCCACGATGTAAGCAAGCTCGACGATGCGCTCGGTGCGCTTGTCGTCGTCCCGTGCCATGCCGAAGCCGATGTTGTCCGAAATGGTCAGATGCGGGAACAGGGCGCCGTCCTGCGCCACCACGCCGATACCGCGGCGATACGCCGGCACAGCGGTGCCGCCATTGGCCAGCACCTGCCCGTCGAGCACGATGCGGCCCTGATCGGGCGCCTCGAAGCCGGCGATCAGCCGCAGCAAGGTCGTCTTGCCGCAGCCGGAAGGTCCCACGATCGCGGTGCGGCTGCCGCTTGCGACGTTCAGGTCGACGCCGGCAAGTGCGGCGACCGGGCCGTAACGCTTGTGCAGATTGCCGAGTTCGAGAAAGCTCATCGTCCGGCCATCCGTTTCGATTGGACGTAGAGCAGCCAGGTCAGGGGCAGCGACATCGCCACCATGATGAAGGCGTAAGGGGCCGCCGAGGCGTAGTCGATCTCGCCGCTGTAGGACCAGAACGCCATGGCCAGCGTGCGGGTGCCGTTCGGCGCCAGCATCTGGGTGGCGGTCAATTCGTTCATGATGCCGAGCGCCACCAGCGCCATGCCGGCCGCGGCACCGGGCGCCGACAGGCGGATTGTCGTCGACCATAGCGCGTTGAGCGGCCGCCGGCCGAGGCTGGCCGCGGCGCGCTCGAGCTCGACCGGGGCCTGCGCGATCGACGCGCGCAGGCTGACCAGGGCACGCGGCAGGAACATCAGGGAGTACGCGACCAGGATGGTGAACAGGGTTTGGTAGAGCGGCAGCGCGATGCGCACGGTGATGGTGACCAGCGCCAGCGCAATGACGACACCCGGCAGCGAGCCGACAATGTAATTGCATCCCTCCAGAAGGCGCTGCAGCGGTCCCGGCGCCCGGATCGAGATCCAGGCCATCGGCATCGCAGCGACAGTGGCAAGCAGCGCCCCGGCGAGCGACAGGAACAGCGTCTGGCCGAGTGCCAGGCCGATTTCGTCGAAGCGCCAGACATCGGCGCCGCCCGCGATGAGCCAGCGGCCGATGGTGATGAACGGCACGCCAAGCGCCAGCAGCGTGGTGACGACGAGTAGCAGTAAACTGGGCAAGGTGGCGCGGCCGAGGCTCATCCGCTGCTGATACCGCGCGGCACCCGAGCCGACACGGGCATAACGCTCCTCGCCGCGCACCAGCACTTCGAGGCCGAGCAGCACGAAACAGCAGGTCACCAGCACGCCGGCCAGCATGTTGGCGGCCGGACCGTTGAAGGTCGACTGGAACTGGTCGACGATCGCGGTGGTGAAGGTGTCGAAGCGAATGAAGACGTAGAGGCCATATTCGGCCAGCAGATGCAGGCCGACCAGCAGCGAGCCGCCGCAGATGGCGAGCCTGAGCTGCGGCAACACGACACGCCAGAACACGCGCCAGGGTCCGAGGCCGAGTGCCGCCGCGGCATCCTCCAGGGCAGGATCGAGGCGACGCAGCGCCGCCGACACCGGCAGATAGAGGAAGGGGAAATAGGCAATGACGGAGACCAGCACACCGGCCCACAGGCCGTGCAGCCCCGGCACCATGGTGATCCATGCATAGGAGTGTACGAAAGCGGGGATGGCGAGCGGCGCCACGCAGAGCCAGGACCAGAACCGGGCACCGGGCAGGTCGCTGCGTTCGGTCAGCCAGGCCAGCGTCACCGACAAGGTGATGGCGATCGGCACGGCCAGCAGCACCAGCAGGCCGGTGTTGACCAGCAGTTCGCCGACACGTGGCCGGAAGACCAGTGCCGAGACGGTCTCCCAGCCGGTCTGCACCGCGATCCAGATGATGAAAGCGAGCGGCACCAACGCCAGAAGGGAGACTGATATGGCGGCGGCGACAAGCCAGGGCGCCGCCCGCCGCTGCGTCCTTCGGCGCATCTTGGGCGGCAAGCCCGAGCGTGCGAGATCGACCGCGGACTGCATCAGCTCACACGCCGCGCCAATGCCGCCCGGCGGCGGCAATCAGGGGACCACGGTCGCGGTCGGATAAGCAGCGTGTCGTCATGGACGAATGCATCTCGGAACAAAACGCTGCCGCGGAAGGTGAATTCCCGCAGGAGCACGGTTTGACGTCCTTATTAGGAAGAACGATGACTAAAGCAAGCCGGCTGCGGTCATCAGGTCGGTGACCTTCTTGGAGTTCAGCGTCGTGGCGTCGACTTTCGGCGCCTGCAGATCGACCAGCGGCACCAGCTTCGGATTGGACTGCGCGCCCTTGCCGACCGCGTATTCAAAGGAGGTTCCGTTCTTCAACACGTCCTGGCCACCCTTGCCGGTCACCCATTTCAGGAAGGCCTGCGCTTCCTTGGGATGCTTGCTCGAGGCCAGCACGCCGCCCCCGGAGACCGATACGAAAGCGCCCGGATCCTGGTTCTTGAAATAGTGCAGCGCGACGTTCCTGGAGTTTTCGCCGGTCTTGGCCTGATCGCCGAAATAGTAATAGTGGTAGATCACGCCGCCTTCGATCTCGCCGGCATTGACCGCCTTCATCACGGTGCTGTTGCCCTTGTAGGCGGTGAAGTTCTCCTTCATCGCCTTCAGCCAGTCGGCTGTGGCGGCCTCGCCCTTGAGCTGCAGCAGCGCGCTGACGATGGCCTGGAAATCCGCGCCCGACGGCGAAGCCGCCCAGCGACCCTTCCAGCTCGGGTCGGCGAGATCGAGCATCGACTTGGGCAACTGATCGGCATTGAGCTTGGTCGTGTTGTAGGCAAAAACGGTGCTGCGAGCGGCCACGCCCACCCATTTGCCGCTGGATGCCTGATAGTCCCGCGGGACCTGAGCCAGCGTGTCGGCGTCGACCGGCGCGAACAGGCCGGCATTTTCGACCAGCACCATGGCCGGCGAATTTTCCGTCAGAAACACGTCGGCGGGCGAGGAGGCGCCTTCGGCGACTATCTGGTTGGAGAAGTCGCTGTCGCCGCCATTGCGCAAGGTGACCTTGATGCCGGTTTCCTTGGTGAACCCTTCGGCCCAATCCTTGGCCAGGCTTTCATGCTGGGCGTTATAGACGATGATGCCGGCATCTTCGGCCGTCGCCGGACCGGCGGCCAGGCTGATTGCAAGCGCCGCTACGCTGGCCAGGGCAAGAAGGGGGGATTTCATAAGCTACTCCTCGGGTTGTCCGCGGTGCGGGTGCGTCCGAGTATCAATTCATGAATGGGTTAGTCAAGATTGAAAGGCAATCGACGTCATCACGGTTTCGCGTGTCGGACGCCGATGGCATCACCCGACATGCGGTGCTGGTGGCTTCTCCTGTGGGATGCAACCATCGACCATCGGATGAATGGTCCAGCGCTGGTCCAGTCCCTGCTGTGTTCGTTTGGTGTCCGGATCGAACGCGTCGTTCAGCATGGCGCACCAGGTTCTGCGCAGATTTTCGCAGCGTGTCCTGAACGCGGCGCTGCCAAGCCCGTCACGCATATCCTGCGCGGTGAGGTCGGTGGTCTCACCCGGCGGTTTGGGCGGGGCTGTGCCCGTGTCGGGAAAGTCCGGGGCCCACTGAAGATAGTGTCTTGCGTCGACACCGGCGGCCGCATCGAATTTGACCACCGCCATCAGCGGATGAAACTCGTGCCAGCCCTTGTGATAGCCGTCATAGACATGTTCGCCGAGGACGGCGACATGATCGCCCACCCTGATGGGGCCGAGCGCCTTGTCGCCGACATTGGCGTCCTCGACGTTGCCGGGGTTCCAGTTGAACAGCCCTTGCAGGACCGGCTTGACCCCACCGAAGTAGGACGCCGCGCCGCCGATGGCGCCGCCAATGGCCGCTCCGAGCAATCCTCCCAGAAACGAGCCGATGGCGCAGCCCAGCGCACCCAGGAAGAACGACCCTATGGCGCAGCCGACAGCCGCTCCGACACTGGCGCCGGCGGCCGCCGCGACCGCCGTGACGACCAGGGCCGCCGTCAACAGGATGACGATGGCCGGCGCCCATTGGCGCATCTTGATCCAGAAGTCGCTCTCGGCCTCGCAGTGCAAGCCCCAGCGGGCATGATCGTCGGCGGGTGCGTAGCCCAGATCCGCCTTCAGGTCATCGCGCGGCAACAGTAATTCATGACCCTGAAAGCCGTCGTTGAGAATGTCGTTCGCCGGATGGGCCGTGATGCTGGCGGCGAATTCCGCGACGACGGTGCCGTCGGCATTGTAGCGATTGGCGGCGGCCAAAGCCGCCTCGTTGGTTTCGGCGTTGAGGATTTCGGTCGTCGGATGCGGCATCAGTATGACGTCGAAATACTGGTCGTTGTCGAAGGCGCCGAGATCGCTGCGGAACGGATTGTAGGAGACGATGCCGACGGCGCATTTCGGGTTGTCCTTGTCGAGGCAGATCAGGCGATGGTCGAGCCATTCCCCGGCGGCCTTGTCGATCGTCGCGGTGGCGGACGTCAGGAATGCGATTGCCGCGGCAAGTGCCGCGCCGACCGGCCCCAGCAGCAAGCCGAAGGCGGCTGCCAGCCCGGTGATGACGATAATTTGCAGCGCCTGGCCGGCGAGGAAAGCCAACCGGTCGTCCTCGTTGTAGGGCTTCCCACCAGCCGGATAGAGAAAGCAGCTCGTATAGTGCTTGTAAGCCATCGGAACGCCTCAGCCTTTCGTGGCGGTGAGCGTCACGCCGCCGGTCATGGTGCGCGATCCTCTTTCGCCGATCGCGAAGACATGGACGTTGAAGGCCTTTGAGCCGCGGAAGCCTGCGTCCCTCGGTTCGATCTCGACGGTGATCTCGGTTATCTGGCGCGGCTGCAGTGAAAGCGTTCTTGGAACGATCCTGACCGACCAGTCGTCCGGAACGGGAAACCGGCCATAGGCCTGTTCCTCGAGCGCCTTGGCCCAGCGCGCCTTGCTCTCGGCGAGCCGCGGCTGCGGGGTGTCCGTGCGCTCGTCTCGACCTTGGCCGCGCGGGGCACATGGCTGCAGCTTCGGCAGGCCGTAGCAGTCCGCCTCGATCTGGAAACGCCGGACGACCGAGGCCTCGTTGCGGACGCTGAAGACGAACTTCGCCGGAGAGCGCGTCTCGGCAATGTTGACGTTCTTCTGGCCAAGGTTGTTGCCGGGGTTGGCGTCATCGCCCCAGGAAAGCTGTGCCTGAAGGCAATAATGGCCGCCGCTGGCGGGCGTGGTCCAGCTGAACTCGGCATAGGCAGGGCAATCGATCGTGCCCTTGGCCCCGAGATTGACGGCGGCGTTGGCGATCGGACGGGAAACGGTCTGTGTGCCGAAGGACAGGTAGGACAGCGCCACGCCAACGCCGACGGCGGGCGCATCATAGGATCCGTTCCAGACACGCACGCGAACGCGATAGGTGCGAGAGGGCTGGAGCGCACCGATGACTGGTGCGGCGCCGTCGAAAATGTCGATGTCGGGATTGTCCCAGGTGACCGCGAGACCCTGCGCCATCAGATAGTACTGGGCATAGAGAAGAGGATCGGCGCGCTTGTAGATGTCGGGCGGCAGCTGGATACAGCAATCGTTCTGCGCCGGGCTCGGCAGCCGCTGGCGCTTGGCCAGCCGGCACACCAGCATGCGAATCGTCGCAAACAGCATCTTCAGCCCGACGGCAAGACGCTTCCAGAATTCGGCGGCGAACAACAGCAGTGCCGCGGTTCTGACGTGATTGACCAGAGATCCTGCCATGTCGTGTTTCCCACGCTGAGAGGACGCAACGGTAGTGATTTCCTGGCGGACGTGTCCCCGCCGGTTCTCCCGGCTATTTCTTCGGTGATCCCTGTCTTCTGTAGAAGTAGATGGCGGCGACAAAGACTATGGCCGCAATGACAAGGCCGCTCTCGAAAGTTGCCGAGCCATTGTCGGGAGAAAATCCAAAAATGCGTTCAATGAAATCCATTTCGGCCTCCCTCCGATCCTTGACGCTACAGAAGGGTTTACCTTACGTCAATCAAAGCTTGGCCCGCGCTGTTCCCAACGCTCGGGCCGGGAACCAGGGAACCCGTCGGGGAATTTCGCGGGCCATCGGCAAACTTTCGTGATTTGCCCGCAGTTTGGCTTGGACATTATTTCGCCGGCCACGTAACAAATCGGTGCCGAGGCGCGAAGATCGGGGAGTGAACTCTTGTGAGCGGCAAGGACGAGGCCGAGCTTTCCCGGCTGATGCGGGCCGCGATCGCGGGAGATGAAAAGGCCTATGCCGACTTTCTCCACCGGATTGCCGCGCTGATCCGCGGCTTTGCCAGGCGCAAGATCGTGCAGGGCGGGGTCGACCCCGAGGATGTCGTGCAGGAAACCTTGCTGGCCATTCATGTGAAACGACACACCTGGCGCCAGGACGCGCCGGTGCTGCCCTGGATCTATGCGATTGCCCGTTTCAAGCTGATCGACGCGTTCCGGCGGCGCGGGCGGCGCATTGAAATCGATGTCGACGACATCGCCGAGACTTTTGCCGAGCCGGAAACCGAGACGGTCAGCGAGCGCGACATCAACCGGGCGCTCGACGGGCTGCCGCCGGCACAGCGTTCCGTGGTTTCGGCCGTGTCCGTTGAGGGCCGCTCGATCGGCGAGACGGCGGCGAAGTTCGGCATCAGCGAGACGGCGGTGCGTGTGTCGCTGCACCGGGGACTCACCGCCATAGCCAAGCGATTCGGACAGGGGCGGTTCGGGCGGGAATGACATGAAGACCGATGATCTCATCAAGGCGCTCGACGCCGATACCCGCAGCAAAGTCATGCCATTGCGCTCCGCCTGGTGGCTGGCGGCTGGCGCGGCCGTCGTCGTCGCGGCCGCTGTTTTCATGATGACGATCGGGCCGCGCCCCGACTTCATGGCGGCCGCGCACACGATGCGCTTCCTGTCCAAGTTTGTTTTCACCATCGTGCTCGCCATCAGCGCCTTCGCCCTGATCCGAGCCCTGTCGACGCCGGGTGCGGCGACAGGCCGGGCAATGGCGGCAATGATCGCCGCGCCGCTGCTGGTCGCGGTGGCGGTGGTGCTGGAGCTCTTCGCGGTGCCGCAGGCGCTGTGGGGCACGCGCATGATCGGCTCTAACATGATGATCTGCATGAGCTTCATCCCGCTGATCGGCATCGGCCCGTTGGCCATCTTCCTGTGGATGCTGCGCTATGGCGCGCCGACGCGGCCGGTGCTTGCCGGCGCGGTCGCGGGGTTGCTTGCCGGCGGGCTGGCGGCGACCTTCTATGCCGCGCACTGCTTCGACGATTCTCCGCTTTTCGTTGCCACCTGGTACACGATCGCCATCGCGGCTCTCGCTTTGCTTGGCGCGCTCGGGGGGCGGTTTTTCGTGCGCTGGTAGCAGGATACCCGCGCCCGGTGAATACCGATCCTTAATCATGCCGGCAGTTTGCCGGTTTCCCATGTCGCCGGTGCCTGCAGCGCCAGCTTGCCCATGCCGCCGCCCATGGTGCGCTGACCGGGCTTGCCAATCACTCGAGCTTCATCCGCGCCATGGAGGGATTGGTCGATCAGGCGCGCAAGGACTGCACGACGGCTGGAGACCGCCATCAGTTCATGTTCATCGACCTTGACCATTTCAAGCGGGTCAACGACACGGGCGGTCACGCTACGGGAGACGCCCTGCTGAAGCGGGTCGCGGAGGCGTTGCGCGGCGTGCTTGGTTCTGAAGACATCGTTGCGCGCCTGGGTGGCGACGAATTCGTTGTTATCCTGAAGTCCGGTTCGGCCGCTGGCGCGAGGATCGCGGCGCGCTCGATCATCGATGCGATAGCCGGCCTCAGCTTCACCTGGGAGGGGTGGCCGCATGCAATCGGCGCCAGCATCGGGCTGACGGCCATCTGCGCCAATTGCGGCGAAGTCGACGAGATCATCGCAAGGGCCGACGCCGCCTGCTATGCGGCCAAGGCGGCCGGCCGCGGATGCGTTTCGGTGGCGCTGGACGGCAAGATCGACAAGTCAGAAACGCCCAGGCCGCTCGCCGCGGCCTCGTGAGCGGACGCGTCAGCGCGTCGGAACGGGGTGCTCGCCGCGATAGTCGTAGAAGCCGCGTCCGGTCTTGCGGCCGAGCCAGCCAGCCTCGACATATTTGACCAGCAGCGGGCAGGGACGGTACTTCGAATCCGACAGGCCGTCATGAAGCACCTGCATGATCGACAGGCAGGTGTCGAGGCCGATGAAATCGGCAAGCTGCAGCGGTCCCATCGGATGGTTGGCGCCGAGCCGCATGGCGGTGTCGATGGCATCGACCGAGCCGACGCCTTCATAGAGGGTGTAGATCGCCTCGTTGATCATCGGCAGAAGGATGCGGTTGACGATGAAGGCCGGGAAATCCTCCGAGACCGTGATAGTCTTGTCGAGCTGCTTCACATAGGTCTTCGCCGCCTCGAAGGTCTGGTCCTCGGTGGCGATGCCGCGCACCAGTTCGACCAGCTTCATCAGCGGTACAGGGTTCATGAAATGTATGCCGATGAACCGCTCCGGCCGGTCGGTCTGCGCGGCTAGCCGCGTGATCGAGATCGACGAGGTGTTGGTCGCCAGGATCGCTTCGGGGTTGAGCTGCGGGCACAGCTGCGCATAGATCTTGCGCTTGACGGTTTCGTCCTCGGTCGCCGCCTCGATCACCAGATCGGCGCCGGCAAGATCGGCCATCGCCGGTGCCGACGCGATGCGTGCCATGGCCTGGTTACGGAGTTTCTCGTCGAGCTTGCCGGACCCCACCTGACGGGCCATGTTGCCGCTGATGGTGGCGATGCCCTTCTCGATACGGTCGGGCGAAATATCGTAGATCAGTACCTTGTAGCCCGAAAGCGCGGAGACGTGGGCAATGCCGCCGCCCATCTGGCCCGCACCAATGATGCCGATCGTCTCGATCTTGCTCATTACCCAATCCCGTCCGGAGCGTTTTTCGCCAGAATCGCGAACCGCCCCATCTCTTTGTTTTCCAGCAGTTCCCGGCGCAAAAACCCTGCGCACTGCCGCTGGAATTGCTCTCAGCCTTGTGGCCTGCTTATTGTGCGATGCAAACTAAAAGGGCGGGGTGACTTCGTCTACCCCACCCCTAGCAATTTAATACGGTTGCGCGGAAGCGTCAAAGTGCCTTCTGCAACTCCGGCAGGATGACGAAGAGGTCGCCGACCAGGCCATAGTCGGCAACCTGGAAGATCGGTGCCTCCTCGTCCTTGTTGATGGCGACGATGACCTTGCTATCCTTCATGCCGGCGAGGTGCTGGATGGCGCCGGAGATGCCGACCGCGATGTAGAGATCGGGGGCGACGACCTTGCCGGTCTGGCCGACCTGCCAGTCGTTCGGGGCGTAACCGGCATCGACGGCGGCGCGAGAGGCGCCGACGGCGGCACCGAGCTTGTCGGCGACCGGCAGGATGACCTCCTGGAATTTTTCCGAGGAACCGAGCGCGCGACCGCCCGAGATGATGATCTTGGCCGAGGTCAGCTCCGGACGGTCGGTCTCCGACAGCTTGTTCTCGACGAAGGTGGACAGGCCGGGATTGGCCGCCGCATGAACCGTGTCGACCGAAGCCGAGCCGCCCTCGGGTGCCGCCTGGAAGGAGGCGGTGCGCACCGTGATGACCTTCTTGGCGTCGCTCGACTGCACCGTCTGGATGGCGTTGCCGGCATAGATCGGACGCTTGAAGGTGTCCGGCGAGACCACTTCGATGATCTCGGAGACCTGCGCGACATCGAGGAGTGCCGCCACGCGCGGCACGACGTTCTTGCCGGCGGATGTCGCCGGCGCGATGATCGTGTCGTAGGCGCCAGCCAGCGAGACGACCAGTGCCGCCGCCGGCTCGGCCAGGCGCTCGGCGAGTTCGTCGGCCTCGGCCAAAAGAACCTTGCTCACGCCCTTGAGCTTGGCGGCGGCATCAGCCGCACCCTTGGCACCCTTGCCGGCCACCAGCACATGGACGTCCGAGCCGATCTGCAGGGCGGCCGAAAGCGCCTTGGCGGTCTGGTCGGAAAGCGTGGCGTTATCGTGTTCGGCGATGAGGAGAATTGCCATTTGTTCTGTCCCTGACTTTCGTCTTCAAAGCTCCCTGAAATCCGGTCAGGCAGAGCCGAAAACGGTTGGTTTCGAGAACCGGAGCGGAGCGTACTTCAGTACGTCGCCTCGGCGAGCGCAGAGACCGGCCGTTTGCAGGCCGGCCTCATTGGATTTCCTTACAAAACGCCGGCTTCGTTCTTGAGCTTGTCGACCAGTTCGGCGACGCTCTTGACCTTGACGCCTGCCTTGCGGCCGCCCGGCTCCTCGGTCTTGATGACCTTGAGGCGCGGCTTGACGTCGGCGCCGTAATCGGCCGGGCTCTTCTCGTCCAGCGGCTTCTTCTTGGCTTTCATAATGTTGGGCAGCGAGGCATAGCGCGGCTGGTTGAGGCGAAGGTCGGCGGTGACGATCGCCGGCATCTTCAGCTCCACCGTCTGCAGGCCGCCGTCGACCTCGCGCGTCACCTTGGCATGGTCGCCCTCGAGCACGACCTTGGAAGCGAAGGTGCCCTGCGCCCAGCCAAGCAGGGCGGCCAGCATCTGACCGGTCTGGTTGGAATCGTCGTCGATCGCCTGCTTGCCGAGAATGACAAGGCCTGGCTTCTCCGCCTCGACCACGCCCTTCAGCACCTTGGCGACGCCGAGCGGCTCGGTCTGTTCGTCGGTCTTGACCAGGATGGCGCGGTCGGCGCCCATGGCGAGCGCGGTGCGCAGCGTTTCCTGCGCCTGCTGCGGGCCGATCGAGACGACGATGATCTCTTCGGCCTTGCCGGCTTCCTTGATCCGGATCGCTTCCTCGACCGCGATCTCGTCGAACGGGTTCATCGCCATCTTGACGTTGGCGAGTTCCACCGCCGAACCATCGGCCTTCACGCGAACCTTCACATTCGCGTCCACAACCCGCTTCACGGGCACAAGGATCTTCATTTGCCTGTCACCTCTTCACGCTAATCGGGCGCGCTATAGCAGCCTGCGCCCTTTCTGAGTTGTCGAAAGCCGACATTCCTGACTGAATTCCGGCCAGACGGAATTCTGGCCGGATGGAAATTCTGGTCTTTGCCCGCCTTGGGGCTGCTCCTTAACCGCCTTGGGCTGCGACGGAGACGTTTCCGTAATTGTGGCAACCCTTGTCGTCAATACGCTGGAAGCAAGCTCAAATCGGTTCAGTTTGGGCCAGAAGGGTTTCCGCGACCCCAGCGCGCCGCAGTGGTGGAGTTTTCGGGCGTCGCCGGTTCGCCAACTGCCGGCTGCTGTTCGGAGGTCGGAACCACGGCGTCCTCGTCAGCGGGGGCAAACAGCGGCACGCCGCGACTGCGCAGGACGAGCACCAGGACCGCGCCGGCAATGATGCCGCCGATGTGGCAGGCCCAGGAGATTTGATCCTCGCCACCGGCCGCGAACATGACGACCTGGAACAGCACCCACAGGACGAGCGGGATGAAGGCTGGAATGCGCAACGGGATGCGGGCAAACGCAAGCACCCACACCTTCACCCTGGGATAGAGGATCAGGTAGGCGACGACCACGCCGGCAATGGCGCCCGAGGCGCCGATCAGCGGCGCTTGCGAATCCCAGGCGACGAGCCCCTGGAAAGCGGCTCCGGCGATGGCGCACAGGAGATAGAAGATCAGGTAGCGGATGTGGCCGAGCGCGTCCTCGACATTGTCACCGAACACCCAAAGGAACAGCATGTTGCCGCCGAGATGGAAAATGTCGGCATGCAGGAAAGAGTAGGTGAGGTAGCTCAGGCTCTCGGGGATGATGACAAAGCGAGGGTCGAGCTCGGCCGTGTCGTGAACGACGGAGGGGATGAAGCCTAGGCCGAGCACGGCGGCATTGGTGAAGTTCTCGCCGCCGAGCGCCGTGGCGCAATAGACCACGGTGTTGGCGACGATCAGCCCGATCGTCACATATTGCAGCCTGATATGGCGCAACCTGTTGGTGTCGTAAAGCGGGATGAACATTTGTCGTCGGCCCCCCGCCTTTCGGTCCGTTCAGCGGTTCTTGCCGGGAACCCATAGCACGTCGGCATTTCCATTGTCATTGACCGCCCGGGCGGCGACAAACAGGAAATCCGAGACGCGGTTGATGTATTTCAGCCCGTCGCGGTTGACGTGTTCGGCCGGGTCCTGAGCCAGGGCCACCATCAGCCGCTCGGCTCGCCTGGCCACGGTGCGGGCGAGATGGAGGGCAGCCGCCGCCGGCGTGCCGCCGTTCAGCACGAAGGATTTCAGCGGCTGGAGGTGCTTGTTGAGGAGGTCGATGTCGTGCTCGACACGGTCGGTCTGCGCGGCAACGATGCGCAACGGCTCGTAGCCAAGCGGCTTGCCGTCATCAGGCACGGCGAGATCGGCGCCGAGGTCGAAAAGGTCGTTCTGGATGCGGGCAAGCATGGCGTCGATCGCCTGATAATTCTGTGCGGTGTGCACGCGAGCCATGCCGATGCAGGCATTGGCTTCGTCGACCGTGCCATAGGCGTCCACCCTGAGATCGGATTTCAGCCGCCGCTCACCAGTGCCGAGCCCGGTTGTGCCGTCGTCTCCGGTACGGGTGTAGATCTTGTTGAGCTTGACCACATCGCCTCCCGAAAGGCCTCACTTGCGGGTGAAATACACGGCCAGCAGGATCAGCGCCAGCGCCACCGCCTGCAGCAGAACACGGGTCTGCATCAACTTGTTGGAGGTCATACCGGAGCCGCCGCGCATCATGTTGATGAGGCCCCTTATCAGAACGACCACCACGGCGGCCATGACCAATATGGCAAGGATGTTGAAGACGGTGGCCATTTTGCGTTTCCAGTTCTTTTCTTGTTCAGGCGCGCTTGGCGAGCAGGCGGTGGAGCATCGTTGCCGGCAGGATGCGTTTGAGCATGGCACCGATCTTGGCCGGCATTGTTACCACATAGTGCGGGCGTGGGCGCCGCGACAGAAGTGCATGGCAAAGCACCTTGTGGACCACTTCCGGCCCGGGCTTCAGCGCCGATTGACTGCCGCCGGCGCGCATGCGCTCGAGCTGCCCGGCATAGTCGGCGCGATGCACGGAATTCTCGTGGTCGATATTCCCGAGGAACCAGGGCAGGCCGTTGCTGGCGATCTTCGATTTCACCGGCCCCGGCTCGATCAGCGAGACATGGATGCCGCTGCCGGCCAGTTCCTGGCGCTGGCAGAGCATCAAGGCCTCCAAGGCATGCTTGGACGCCGAATAGGCGCCGCGGAAGCGCACCGGCACGAGACCCAGGATCGATGAGCAATGGACGAGGCGGCCGTGGCCCTGGCGGCGCATCACCGGGACCAGACGGCGGGTCAGGTCGTGCCAGCCGAAGAAATTGGCCTCGAACTGCTCCTTGAGCGCCGCAACGGGCAGATCCTCGACGGCGCCTGCCTGCGCGTAGGCGCCATTGTTGAACAGCGCGTCGAGCTTGCCGCCGGTGCGGTCGAGCACTGCCGTCACCAGGGCGGCGATCGATGCCGGTTCAGTGTAATCGAGATAGAATGCCTCGATTCCGTCCGCTTCGAGTGCGGCGATGTCCTGCGGCTTGCGCGCCGTCGCGAACACCCGCCAGCCCTCGGCCTTCAATGCACGGGCGCAATAGGCGCCTATGCCGGAAGACGCACCGGTGACGATGATGGTGCGCAACTCTGCCGCTGGAGAATTCGAGGTCTGACGAAGGGTTGCCATTTGCAGCATTCCCTTCCCATATTCGCGGCGTCGAGACAATCGAAGGGAGCGCGCGTTCTTGCTGCGGAATATTGTCGCCCTGCGCCGCGTGCTCTACGACGCGCTCGGCCATTTCAACACCGATGACGGCTGGGCGATGGCCAGCCATCTGGCGATCACCTCGCTGATGGCGCTGTTTCCGTTCCTGATCTTCGCCACGACGCTGGCCAGCTTCCTCGGCGCCCAGGCCTTTGCCGACACAGCCGTGCATCTGGTCTTCGACACATGGCCCGAGCAGATCGCCAAGCCTATCGCGCGCGAAGTGCTGAACGTGCTGACCGTCAGGCGCACCGACCTGTTGACCTATGGCGTGCTGCTTGCCGCCTACTTTGCCTCCAACGGCATCGAGGCGCTGCGCACGTCGCTCAACCGCGCCTATCGGGTCACGGAGACGCGCGGCATCATTTATCGCCGGGTGCAGAGCATCTTCTTCGTGCTGATCGCGACCGCCGGGTTCCTGGCTATCAGCGTGCTGCTGGTGTTCGCGCCCCTGCTGGCGCGGCTGGCGGAAGCCCATTTCGTGTGGATCAAACCCTATACGGGCACGATCACGCTGTGGCGCTACGTCATTGCCTCAACTGTCATCATCGGCGGACTTTTCGCCGTCCACTACTGGCTGCCGGCCGGCAAGCGCCGGTTCGTCTCGCTGATACCGGGCATCGTCTTCACGCTGGCCGCATGGCTTATCGGCTCGACGATGTTCGCCACCTATCTCGACCATTTCTCGTCCTATGTGACGACCTATGCCGGTCTCGCCTCGATCATGATCGCGGTGGTTTTTCTCTACATCGTCTCGGCGATCTTCATCCTCGGCGGCGAGCTCAACGCCGCGATCAGCCGTTACCTGGAGGCGCGTGCCCGGGTCGGTTGACCGGCCGAACTGAAGAGCCGAGGAATTGAAGAAATGGCGAATTGAAGAACTGGAGAATTAATGAAATTCCTCAATTCCTCAATTCCTCAATTCCTCAATTCTTCCCTTGGTCTGTCGAGCCGTTGCCAGGCCGACGCCGAACGTGGTGATCGCCATGCCGGCGATCTGAACTGCATTGAGCTGTTCGTTGAACAGGGCCCAGGCGATGATGGCCGTCACCGCCGGCACCAGGTAGAACAACGACGCCACTTTCGACATCTCGCCGTCGCGGATCATCACCATCAGAAGCAAGATGGCGCCGAGCGACAGCACCAGCAGCAGCCAGGCCATGGCGAAGATCAATTCGCCATTGATGACGACGGTTTGCGTTTCGAAGGCGAGTGAAGCCAGGATCATCAGCGAAGCGCCGCCGACATATTGCCACATGGTGGCCGATACGAGGTCGCCGCCGGAAGCAAAACGCTTCTGCCAGACGGTTCCGGCACTCATGCCGAGCACCGAGACCAGCGACGCGCTCAGCGTCGCCGCCGTCACGCCGCCGCCGAGCGCTCCGAGTTTTGGCCAGAGCACGATGACGATGCCGATCAGCCCGATAGCAAGGCCAAGCCAGTGGCGCGGCAGGATGGCTTCGCCCAGAAATTTGCCGGCAAGCACCGCGGTGATCAGCGGCTGCAGGCCGACGATCAGCGCCGAAAAACCGGCCGGCATGCCCCTATGAATGGCCCAGAAGACCGCGCCGAGATAGATGCCTTGCATCAGCACGCCGGCGCCGGCGGCGTGCAGCGCCTCGGTGCGGGTAGCTGGTTTCGAGCCTAGCACAAGCGTCAGGACGGCCAGCAAGATGGCGGCCAGCACGAAGCGCGCGGCGAGGAAGGTGAACGGCTCCGCCCACGGCATGGCGTAACGCGCCCCGATGAAGCCGGTCGCCCAAAGGACGACGAAGGTGGCGGGGATGAACCGCTTGATGCTGGACATTTTCCGGAAACCGCCACGCTGGTGAGAATTGACCGTGATGCTCTAGTCCTGTTCAACCCGGCGCGCAAAACGAAACGATTGATCCATGCGTCACGGGAATTGAACGTGTCGCGCGTCCGGGGAGCGTTTCTCCAGACATGGTACTGGTCAAAGCCCGACCATCCTTCTGACGTCGTGAGGCGAAGCGCCCGCGTCGCGCAAGGCGCCGAGGCCGGTATCCTTGAGGCTCTTCGACAGTTTTCGCCCGTCCGGCCCGAGGATAAGCCGGTGATGGAAATAAGCCGGCTGCGGCAACCCAAGAATCTCCTGGAGCAGCCGCTGCACCCCGGTCGCGGAAAACAGGTCCTGTCCGCGTACGACATGGCTGACGCCTTGCAGCGCGTCGTCCACGACGACGGCGAGGTGATAGCTGGTCGGGATGTCGCGGCGCGCCACGATCACGTCGCCCCAGTCCTGCGGGCAAGCCTCGACGGAACGCGTCGCGGAGAGCGTCTCACCGCTGAATTCGGCCCATGCGAGGTCCTTGCCGGCACGCGCCATGGCGGCGCCGACGTCCAGACGCCAGGCGAACGGCGCATTTTCGGCGATGCGCCGGTTGCGTTCCCTGATCGGCAGCGCCTTGTCCGCCGGCGGATAGAGCGGCACACCATCGGGATCGCGCGGCCAGTCGCGTCCGCGCTTTTCGGTGTCGGCGATGAATGCCCTGATCTCGCCACGGCTCATGAAGGCGGGATAGACCAGTTCCTCGCGGATCAGCCGCTCCAGCACCGTCCCGTACTCGGCGAAATGCTCCGACTGGCGGCGCACCGGCGCTTCCCAGCCCAGGCCCAGCCATTTCAGGTCGGCAAGCATGCCCGCCTCGAACTCCGGCGTGCAGCGCGCCGTGTCGATATCCTCGATGCGCAGCAGCAGGCGGCCGCCCGCATGCATCGCCAGCTTCTGATTGAGCAGCGCCGAATAGGCGTGGCCGAGATGCAGTTCGCCGTTGGGGCTGGGCGCGAAGCGGAATGTCAGGAGCGTCATGTCTCGGGCGGCAATCGGGTTGTGCTGTGGTTTTGGCGGTTGCTACTTTGCTGCACATTCGCGGACAAGGATACCATGGAGCGCATCGCGACACTGGACGACGTTGAGCGGGGGCTCGATGCGCTCTGCGCGCTCGACCCACGGCTGGAAAAGGTGCGCGGCATGGCCGGCGAGGTGCCGCTCAGGCTTTCGGAGCCCGGTTTCAGGAGCCTGGCCTCGATCATCGTCTCGCAACAGGTGTCGCGGGCCAGCGCCGATGCCATCTTCGGCCGGCTGACAAAGCTAGTCGATCCGCTGACGCCGCAGGCGATCCTGGCCGCCGGCGAGGACATGTTTCGCGAGGCCGGCCTGTCGCGGCCCAAGCAGCGCGGCCTCATCGCGGTCGCGCAGGCCGTAGCCGACGGGCTCGACCTGCATCACCTTTGTTCGCTCGACGCCAGGGAGGCAATCACCAGGATGACGGCCGTGCCCGGCATTGGTCCCTGGACGGCGGAAGTGTATCTTTTGTTTGCCGCCGGGCACCCCGATATTTTCCCGGCGCGCGATGTCGCCCTGCAGAGCGCTGTCGGCCACGCGCTGGGCATCGACCCGCGTCCAGCGGAGAAAACGCTGATCGCGCTGGCCGAATCATGGAGCCCGTGGCGAGGTGTCGCATCGCGGCTTTTCTGGTCCTATTATCGCGAAACCAGGGGCCGGGACGCCGCACCGCCGGCCTCAATCCGCAAAAAAGCATAAAAAACATGCGTTTTTGGCACGTCGCGCGAGCGACAATCCGCTTCACATCCCTGTCATGTCAGGCTTACAGTATCCGCGCCGAACGGTCGGGCTTTTGAAGCAGCGCGTGACCCTTTCCGAAAGTCGAGTTCGATTTTCGGGGTCATGTGCGAACCAAGGAGGTCAACAAGGTGACGGTTGCCGTATCTCCGGATGGGCTTCCAGCGCTGGTGCTGAATGCGGATTACCGTCCGCTCAGCTATTACCCCTTGTCGCTCTGGTCCTGGCAGGATGCCATCAAAGCGGTGTTCCTCGACCGGGTGAACATCGTCGCCGAATACGAGCACGCGGTATCCTCGCCGACCTTCTCGATGAAGCTGCCGAGCGTGGTCAGCCTGAAGGCCTATGTGAAGCCGTCCAGGCATCCGGCCTTCACCCGCTTCAACGTCTTCCTGCGCGATCGTTTCCAGTGCCAGTATTGCAGCACGCCCGACGACCTGACCTTCGACCATGTCATCCCTCGCCATCGCGGCGGTGCCACGACATGGGAGAACGTCGTCGCCGCCTGTTCGCCCTGCAATTTGAGGAAGGGCGGCATGATGCCGTCGCAGGCCAAGATGTGGCCGCTGCAGAAGCCGTACCAGCCGACGGTGCACGATCTGCACAACAACGGCCGGCTGTTCCCGCCCAACCATCTGCATGAAAGCTGGATGGATTATCTATACTGGGATGTCGAACTGGAGCCATAGAGTTCGTCAGAAATCCGCCATGCTGGCCGCCTGACTCAGCTTTCTGCGCTTCCGGTGTTCACGTACTTAAGTACGCTCCGCTCCGGTTCTCGAAAGCCGCGCCATTCGATTCAGCTTGCCGAATTTCTGGACGAACTCTGCTTCGCGCTGGTTTAATCGCGGGCCAGCGCGCCGCGGAAGGCGACGGCGGCGAGGATCAGGCTGGCGATGGCGTTCCAGCCGGCCAGCGACAGGCCGAGGATGCGCAGCGCCGCCTTGTCGCAGGAGGGCGGTACGAATTTGTCGAGCGCGTCGAGCACGCCCTTGCCGCCGGTGTCGACCGGGCCGGCGCCTGCCGTGCAATCGGCCGGACCCTGCCACCATGCCCATTCGACGCCGGAGTGGTAGACGCCGAGATAGAGGCCGTAGAGCATCAGGAGGCCGCCGATGGCCAGCAGGCCGCGCGTCACCCATGCCGGCGCTTGCAGCATCGATGCGATCGCCGCCAGCACCATCAACGGCACGCCGATGTAATATGGCGTGCGCTGTTCCAGGCAGAGATGGCAGGGGATGTAGCCGCCAATGTGCTGGAAGCCGAGCGCCGAACCAACGGTCGCGGCCATCGCGACCGCGAGAAACAAGGCTGCTCGCGTCCGCTGGCGTCCAGTATCGGCATTCATGGTCGCTGTCATGGGTTTCTCGTCCACTGTGTTCGCCGTCCGCCAGGTCTGCTTGCCCCTCTCCAAACCGTCACCCGGTTTCGAGAGAGCCTCAGAGAGCGTATTTGATCAGAATATAGAGCAAAATCAGGGCAACCGCGGCGGCGCCGGCGATCAGGCCCAGGCGCTTTTCGATGAATTCGCGGATTGGCTCGCCATAGCGGCGCAAAAGCCACGCCAGGAGTAGGAAGCGGCCGCCGCGCGCGATGATGGCCAGCACGATGAACAGCGCCAGGTTGACGCCCAGGGCGCCGGACAGGATCGTCACCACCTTGATGGGCGGCAGATGCGCGGCACCCGAGGTGACCAGCATCAGGGCAATGAACTCGATGCTTATGCCCGCAGAGGAGCGCAATTGCTCGAACTCGTCATACTTGCCATAGAATTCCAGGATAGGCCGCGCCACCGCGTCATAGGCGTAGTGGCCGATGAACCAGCCGGCAATGCCGCCCAACACCGAGGCGACGGTGGCGATCAGCGCATAGCGATAGGCGCGATCCGGCCGCGACAACGCCATCGGCAGATAGAGCACGTCGGCCGGCACCAGGAACACCGAGCTTTCGACGAAGGCGATGAAGGCCAGCCACCATTCGGCGGATTTGCGCGCCGCCAGCGACAGGGTCCAGTCGTACAGTCCGCGAAGCATAGGCTCTCCTAGTGCATGTGACCCAAAACCGCGCCGCACCCATGTCTCCAGACACGCCGTGCTTTGATGCGCAGCCTGTCTAGAAAGATTTTCCGCGCTGCACAATGGCAGCAGCGCCACGAAATCGAAAGGCGAAGATTGGTCGAATCCGGTGCGATACCGAGAATTGGCCAGTTGACGAACAGGCCTCCGACCGTATAGTCCGCGCCCATCCAGGCCGCCCGGCCTGAGCCCCTATGGCGGAATTGGTAGACGCGCTCGACTCAAAATCGAGTTCCGCAAGGAGTGCTGGTTCGATCCCGGCTAGGGGCACCATTTGATCGCTTTGAAGTCAACAAATCCAACCCCAATACCGAGGGCGTGAGCCATTTTGGTCAGACCACATTTTAGCTCGCTGACCTCAGGGCTTCGCGCTAGGCTCTATCTTTAACGTTCATCGTTGGGAGGAAACGCGGTGAACATGACGCGGCATCGGATCTTACCTCGCCTGACAAGCGAAGAGCTTGTTTCCATAACGCTATTAGGGCGGGAGGCATTTGCGATAGTCTCCACCCGGGAAGTGATCGCGGAGGTTCGACGCCTGGCGCCGGACTGGCCATGCAGCGATGATGCCCTGGTGGAGGCGGTGGTCAATTTCGCAATTGGTCGGACCATGGCCGTTTGTTTTGATCATCGCGACCAATACGCCCTTTGAAGTTCAGCAAGCAGTCACCGGAGGTTGCGCCCGGAAGGCTTTCAAAGCGGAAGGCGCCGGTGTGGCCGGAGTTTTGCCAGCGTCAGCCAGTTCTCGATCTGCAAGACCAAGCTGGGGGCACCGCAGCCGTCTGCCCAGGACGGAAAAAAAAGACGCCGGCCCATGCCGGCGCCCTCTCAGCAAATTGGATGTTTGAACGAACTACCAGGTCTGGCGGCGATACCAGTCGTCGACCTCCTGGCGAACGCGATCCTTCGCGATGCCGTAGCGTTCCTGAATCTTGCCCTCCAGCTGGTCGCGCCTCCCGGCGATCTGGTCGAGATCGTCGTCGGTGAGATCGCCCCACTGTTCCTTCACCTTGCCCTTGAATTGCTTCCAGTTTCCTTCGATGCGGTTCCAATCCATGGTTCTCTCCTCGATGCTCTGTCCAAAGCAGGGCGAGCATGGCCCCGTCATGACATCCAACATCCAGCTCTGCTAAAATGTTCCGGAATAGCTTGCCTATATTCAGTTGCCGGTAACCAGAACCTGTTGGGTCGTGTCCCGGGGGCGCGCGCTGCATTTGTTAATGCCGAGACCGAAGCCGACATCGTTGGTGACCTGCTTGCCATTTCGGGCTCGCGCCGTAGTTTTAGGTGGCGGTGAGCGCTCCGGAGCCATTCATGTGCAACGATTACGAGCAACATGTCGCTTGGGCCGAATATTGCCGCACGATGGCGTCGCTGGCGCTCAAAATCCCGGATCATCAAAGTGAACTCGATTTGCCAAGGGTGGACGACATCCACATTAACGATCCGGCACCAATCATGCGCGCTGCCGGCGACGCGGTAGAACTGGCTTCGATGGCGTTCGGATTTCCACCGGTCGGGCCAAAGGGCGGCCCTGTCTTCAACTTCCGCTCGGAAGGCCGGCAATTCGGGAATAGCAAGCGCTGTCTGGTGCCGGCGTCGGGGTTCTTCGAATTCACGGGCACGAAGTACCCCAAGGCAAAGCATCGGTTTACGCTGAACCGCGCGCCATTCATGGCGATTGCAGGCTTGTGGCGCGAAGGGACCGGCAACAAGCCGCCGACATTTACGATGTTGACGACTGAGCCGGGACCAGACGTCGCGCCGTACCACAATCGCCAGGTCGTGGTGCTCCAGCCAGAGAAGTGGTCCGGCTGGATCAATCTGACGGAGCCCGAGGCCGACCTTTTACAGCCGCTTCCGGCCGGGTCGCTTTCCGTGGAGACAGTTCGATCCGAACGCTCGTGACGAGCGACGGCCGATCACCGGTCAAACCATCTCGAGCATGAGACGGGATGGCTCCTGCGGCTAATTTAGCAAAGTGAACGAAACTGGTACAAAGTGGCAACCCCACTCTTGACGAGAGAGGAATATGTTCCTCTTTCTGCCGTATGCCCGACCAACCCGAACGATGGCACAAAGGCGCGCCATGGACCCTTATGCATGCCCACAATGCGGGGCAGGTCGCGCTCATTCGTTGCCGGAACTGCAACATCAAACGGTTCTTCAAGCCGGCAGAGTTGAGAGAAGTCTACGGGAATGTACCGATCGAGGCGCTGCGCGGCAGGATGACCTGCCAGATATGCCGCACGAGCGAGAGCATAGATGCGGAATTGCTCCACCTTGTCGGTGAGGAGGCGGTTAGAGTTCGATACCGTCGGTTGGTTGGGATCAAATTCGTGCGCCGCGTGATCTGGCGGGATGAATAGCGCTAGAAGGGGATTCACCAATCTATGCCTTGCAAGGGCACCCAAACTTCCTCCCGCGGCCGATCCATGCTCTCGATGGCACTACCGCCTTTTCAGCAAACTCTTCATCCGGTTGCGCAGCAGGCGCGCCATGTTGCGGGTCTCGCGGTAGAGGTGCAGTTGCGAGGCGGCCTGGCGGGCGAGACGGTCGGAGTCCCTGATCAACCCGATCACCAGCGTGCCGACCGGTTTGCGCTCGCTCCATAGCCGGCTCATCACCGGGTGGTCGGGCACGGCGCAGGAATCGGTCATCATGATGTTGGGGTCGTCGAGATGCTGCCTGGTGACCTCGATCATCAGCAGCGTGCCGGGCGAATAGACGGCCAGCGTCTCGTCATAGGCGGTCTTCCAGGTATAGGCGACGCCGGCCTCGACGAAGACGATCAGGCAAGCGATGGTGCGGCCGTCGAGCGTCAGCGAATGGATGCGGCACATGTCCTGTTCGGCCAGCCGGTGCACCGCCTCGCGCGCGAAGGCGGCGCGGAAACGGTCGATCGCCATGGCGGTGCGCTCGCGGCCTTTCCAGCCGGACGCTTCCAGCGTCAGGAAGTGTTCGATGGCGTGGCGGATCTCCTCGGGGCCGCGTGCCACGACATGTTCGAGCTTGCCGAGATCGCCGAGGCGCCGCTTGAGGCGGCGGAACTCGCGATAATGGTGCGCGCGCAGCGAAGCCTTCAGATAATCGTCGCCCTCGAGCTCGCTCTCCAGCACCGGGCGCGGGGTCTGGCCCGTGGTGACCAGCATCAGGCCGCGCGTCTCGGCCACGGTGCCGATCAAGCTCGCCACAGGACCGTCCAGCCTGATGTCGGGCAGGACGAGGACTTTCGGCAGCTTCAAATGCGGGCGCGACAGCATCGAGAAGAAATCCTCGACCACGCCGACCGGATCGTCGCGGTCGATCAGCGGCGTGCCGAGCGGGCCGAACGGGCTCGACCATGTGCGCATGACCGGCACGCCCAGCGGCACCACCGGCCGTTCCACCGAGATCGGCACCAGCAGGCGCAGCCGGTTGCGGTATTCATCGCCGTCGCGGATCACGGCAAGACGCACCTCGCGGTCTTCCAGCCGGGGCATGGCCGGCGCCAGGAAGCGTGGGTTGAAGAAGACGTTCGGCTCGATCGTGCGGGCGCAGAGATAGTCCAGTTCCTCGACCAGGTCGAAGCCGGCCGATGCCGGGTAGATGGCCAGTTTGCGCTCGGGCCGGTTGTTGGCGAGGATCTCGATATGGGCCGGGTCGGCGTCGCGCGCCAGCCCGGCAAGGCCGGACACCATGGCGCCGGCGGGACCGCCGCTGGTTTCCTCGAGCAAGGGGATGGCGGCCATCAGGCGGCTCCTTTGGCAGGCACGAAGATCGCCATGACGATGCCGAGCTTGCGCCAGACCGTGAAGGACAGCGCGCCGGCCTCGAAGATCATCGCAAAGGCGGTGGCCATGGCCGCGCCCCACAGGCCGAAAAGCGGGATCAGCACCACGTTGAGCCCGATGTTGAAGGCGAGTGTCATGGCATAGACGGCGGCGCAGACATTCTGGTTGCCGCTCATGGTGAGCAGGCTTTCGCAAGGACCGACGGCGGCGCGCGCCACGACGCCGAAGACGAGCAGGAACAGAAGCGGATAGCCGGACGTGAATTCCGGGCCGAACAGCACCAGCATCGGTTCGCCCAGCGCCAGCACCAGGAACGCCATCAGCAGCGAGGGCCAGAATGTCCACGACACCGTCTCGCGGGCGAAGACGGCAAGCTTTTCCGGCTCGCCATGGGTGAACTGCGCGTAGCGCTGGGCGACGCCGGCCTTGACCGCGAAATAGACGAAATGCACCAGCGCCAGTGTCTTAACCGTGGCGAAATAGACGGCGACGTCGTTGGGATCCATATAGGCGCCGACCATCAGCACATCGGCATTGGTCAGTAGGAAGAAGAAGCTCTCGACCAGGAAGATCGGCAGCGAGACGACGAACCATTGCGCGAAATGCACTTTCATCGGGCCGGCCGGTATCTGCCTTTCCATGCGCTGGGTGATGCCGATGAGCTGGCTTAGCGTGGTGACGTAGGTAGCGGCGATCGAGGCGAAGATCGCCGTCCGCGCGTCAGGGGCGTAGCCCGCCCACAGCATCAGCGCCATGAACAGCAGGATCAGCACCGGCCGTATAAGGTAGGTCGGCGACAGCGCGAACAATGCCCATGAATTGGCGCGCGCCAGCCCTTGCAGCAAATCCGACAGCGCGATCATCGGCAGGCAGATGACGCCGAGGATGAACGGTATCACGTAGTAGTTTTCGATCCAGGGTGCGGCTAGCCAGACACCGAGGGCGCCGAGCCCGGCGATCAGTGTCGAGGCGATCAGCACGAACAGGCGGCTGGCCACGACGATGCCGCGCAATTCGTCCATCAGGCCGCGCTCGCGGTATTCGGGAATGAAGCGGATGACCGATGTGTGGAAGCCGAGGCAGGCGAGGTTGCCGACGATGACCATCGTCACCCAGACCAGCACGAAGATACCGTATTCGAACGAGCCCATCCAGCGCGCCATCAACACCTGGCTGATGAAGGCGATGACGGCGCTGACGATGCGGATGGAGAAGGCGATGACCGACATGCGGCCGGCCTCGCCGCGTTCATCGGCGGTGAACAGCGCGGCATCGATGCGGTCAAGCAGCGGCCCCACGCGCAGCGCCAAACGCTGCGGCAAGAACCGCCCGGCAGTCGTGGCCGCGGAAAAGCGCACCCCGATTTGTCTCCGTTTTCCGCCTCTTTTCAGGCTTCGGTGTAGCGAAGACACCTTAAGAAAGCGTGGGTGGAGAGCTTCCTTCTACCCGTCATTGTAGGGGGTGCCGGCAGGTGGATGAGGGGCGGCGCAGGGTTTCGGAGATTTGCGTCGAGGCGGGAAGAAGAAGGAAGGCTATCTGCGGACGAACCGGCTCGTGGGGGAGCGGGCGAGGCATCGTTTTGGTCGCAAACAAACGCTAATTGCCGAATTCGGCGCCGCCCCTCATCCGACCCTTCGGGCCACCTTCTCCCCGTGAAACGGGGAGAAGAAAGAGCGCGTCCTTAGGCGAACGCGCCGTGGCAGTGCTTGTATTTCTTGCCGGAGCCGCAGGGGCAAGCCTCGTTGCGGCCGACCTTGCCCCAGGTGGCGGGGTTGTTCGGGTCGCGATCTTCGGGGGCGACGATGACATTCTGCTCCGGACGGACCAGGAGGGCGGTCTCGCCACCTTCGAAATCATTCTCGCCGGTGGTGCCGTCGATGTGGCTGCCGAACATGTCGGGCGCTTCCGGCGGCGGCGCTTCGGCGGCCTGGCGGACCAGTTCGACGCGCATCAGCTGCGCGGTGACGGCCTGGCGCAGATTGCCGAGCATCGCCTGGAACAGCTCGAATGCCTCGCCCTTGTATTCCTGCAGCGGATCGCGCTGGGCGTAGCCGCGGAAGCCGACCACCGAGCGCAGATGATCGAGATTGACGATGTGCTCGCGCCACAGATGGTCGAGCGTCTGCAGCACCACCGAGCGCTCGACATAGGTCATCACCTCGGGGCCGAAACGGTCGGCGCGTTCCTTGGCGGCGTCGGCGGCGGCGGCGGCGATGCGCTCGCGGATGTCGTCCTCGGCGATGCCTTCTTCCTTCGCCCAGTCCTCGACCGGCAGGTCGAGATTGAGGAATTCGGCGACCTCGGCCTTCAGGCCCGCGACGTCCCATTGCTCGGCATAGGCGTTTTCGGGAATGGCCTTGGCGACGATCTCGTCGATGACGCCTTCGCGCATCTCGGCGATGGTTTCCGACAGGCCTTCGCCGTCCATCAGTTCGATGCGCTGCTCGAACACCACCTTGCGCTGGTCGTTGGAAACGTCGTCATATTTCAGCAGGTTCTTGCGGATGTCGAAGTTGCGCGCCTCGACCTTCTTCTGTGCCTTTTCCAGCGCCTTGTTGATCCAGGGATGGATGATGGCCTCGTCTTCCTTGAGGCCGAGCTTCTGCAGCATGCCGTCCATGCGCTCGGAGCCGAAGATGCGCATCAGGTCGTCCTGAAGCGACAGGAAGAATTTCGAGCGGCCGGGGTCGCCCTGTCGGCCGGAACGACCTCTGAGCTGATTGTCGATGCGGCGCGATTCATGGCGCTCGGTGGCAAGCACGTAAAGGCCGCCGGCGGCCAGCGCCTTTTCCTTCAAGCGCTCGATGTCGGCATTGATTTCCTGTTCGCGCGCCTCGCGCTCGGGACCTTCGGGCATGTCCCCCAGTTCCTCGGCGATGCGCATCTCGGCATTGCCACCGAGCTTGATGTCGGTGCCGCGGCCGGCCATGTTGGTGGCGATGGTGATGGCGCCGGGCTTGCCGGCCTGGGCGACGATTGCCGCCTCGCGCTCATGATGGCGGGCGTTCAGCACCTCGAAATCCGTGAAGCCTTCCTTGCGCAAGCGCTCGGCCAGTTGCTCGGATTTTTCGATCGAGGTCGTGCCGACAAGCGTCGGCTGGCCCTTGGCGCTGGCTTCGCGGATCTCCCTGACGATGGCCTTGTACTTCTCCTCGACCGTCCGATAGACCTCGTCGTCCTCGTCCTTGCGGATAACGGGCAGGTTGGTCGGGATCTCGGTGACTTCGAGACCGTAGATGTTGCCGAATTCCTCGGCCTCGGTCAGCGCCGTGCCGGTCATGCCGGAAAGCTTCTTGTAGAGGCGGAAATAGTTCTGGAAGGTGACGGAGGCGAGCGTCTGGTTCTCCGGCTGGATCGCCACGTGCTCCTTGGCTTCGAGCGCCTGGTGCAGGCCTTCCGAATAGCGGCGGCCGGGCATCATGCGGCCGGTGAATTCGTCGATGATGACGATCTCGCCGTTGCGCACGATATAGTCCTTGTCGCGCTGGAACAGCCGATGCGCCTTCAGCGCGTTGTTGACGTGATGGACGATGGCGACGTTCTCGACGTCGTAGAGCGACTCGCCCTTGAGCAGGTCGGCATCTCGCAGCATGTTCTCGAGCTTCTCGGTGCCTTCCTCGGTGAAGATCGAGGTCTTCTGCTTCTCGTCGATCTCATAATCCTGCGGCTGCAGCTGGATGATGAAGGTGTCGATGGTGTTGTACATTTCCGAACGGTCTTCGAGCGGACCGGAAATGATCAGCGGCGTGCGCGCCTCATCGACCAGGATGGAATCGACCTCGTCGACGATCGCGTAATTGTGACCGCGCTGCACCATCTGGGCGCGCTCATACTTCATGTTGTCGCGCAGATAGTCGAAGCCGAGCTCGTTGTTGGTGGCATAGGTGACGTCGGAGGCGTAGGCGACGCGGCGCTCCTCGTCCGACAGGCCGTGGACGATGACGCCGACCGAAAGGCCGAGGAACTTGTAGACGCGGCCCATCCATTCGGAGTCGCGGGTGGCGAGGTAGTCGTTGACGGTCACGACATGGACGCCGTTGCCGGCGAGCGCGTTGAGATAGACCGGCAGCGTCGCGACCAGGGTCTTGCCCTCGCCGGTGCGCATCTCGGCGATGCCGCCATTGTGCAGCACCATGCCGCCGATCAACTGGACGTCGAAGGGGCGCATGCCAAGCACGCGGCGCGCCGCTTCGCGGGCGGTTGCGAAGGCCGGGATCAGCAGGTCGTCAAGGCTGGCGCCGTTGGCGATGTCCTGGCGGAATTTTTCCGTGCGGCCGGCAAGCTCGGCGTCGGAGAACGCCCGCATCTCGTTTTCCATGGCGTTGATCGCCTCGACGCGGGGGCGGGTCGATTTGACCCGACGGTCGTTGGAGGAGCCGAAAACCTTACGGGCGAGACCGCCGAGACTGACCATCCAATGGTCCTTTCGATAGAATTCTCAATCTTGAGACAGGCGCCGGCCGGCCCCATCACATCCACGTGAACGCACCGCCTGAACACGGGCAAACACAAAAAGCGCCCGGAAAACGGTTCTGGACGCCAAGTCGATGGACAGATAAGAGGGGGCTCAACTGATGTCAACGCCGCGCTGGCCCTGCCGGTCGCGCCAAATTCCGCCACAATCTGGCTGATCTGGAAGCCGCCTCCTTACAATCCCTCACCGGAGTCATCCTTATGTCCTTGTTGTTCAGCCGTGCGTCGCTTGCCAGCCTTGGCCTGGTCCTCGGCCTGTCGGCTCTTTGCCTATCGCCGTCGATGGCGCAGGAGACCGCTCCCGCACCGGCCGCACCGGCCGCCCCGGCGGCACCTGCCGCGGCGCCGGTCGACCCGAATGCCGTGGTCGCCACCGTCAACGGCCAGCCTTTGACCGAAGCCGATCTGGTGCTCGCTGAAGGTGAGCTGTCGCAGCAGTTCGCGCAGTTGCCGGCTGAACAGCGCCGCGCGGCGGCCCTTTCGGCGGCCATCGAAATCCGCGTCATGGCCGCCCAGGCGGTCGCCACTGGCCTCGACAAGGATCCCGACTTCCAGCGCCGCATGGCTTTCCTGCAGCAGCGCGCGCTGCATGGCGAAATGGTCGAGAAGGGCGTCGTCGACAAAGTCACCGACGCGGAGGTTCGCGCCCGCTACGACCAGGAAATCGCCAACACGCCGCCGGTCAACGAGGTGCATGCCCGTCACATCCTCGTGAAGACGAAGGAAGAGGCCGAGGCGATCATCAAGCAGCTCGATGGCGGCGCCGACTTCCAGAAGCTTGCCAACGAACACACCTCAGATCCGAGCGGCAAGAGCAATGGCGGCGACCTCGGCTGGTTCGGACCTGGCCAGATGGTGCCGGAATTCGACAAGGCGGCGTTCGCGCTCGATGTCGGCAAGTACACCGAGCAGCCGGTGCAGTCGCAGTTCGGCTGGCATGTCATCAAGCTCGAGGACAAGCGCGCCAAGCAGCCGCCGGCCTTCGACGACGTCAAGGACCAGGCCAAGCAGGCCGTCATCCGCGACAAGTATTTCGCGCTGGTCAAGTCGCTGCGCGCCGGCGCCAAGGTCGAGATCCCCGACGCCAAATTGAAGAAGACCGTCGACGCGCTGGAAAGCGCCAAGTAAGCCCGAACGGCTCGAAAGAAGGGCGCGGCAGCCAAAAGGCGCCGCGCCCTTCTTCGTTGGCACGTGCCAGCGATGCCTACCTGTCGGGTGCCGCTATGCCTTGCAGGAGGTAGCGGACCACCTTGCGGATCGTCGCTTCGGACTCGTCGATCCGGTTGGTCAGGAGATGCCGCCAGGCGTAGGACGCCACGAGGTCGGCGACCACGCCCAGATCGATGTCGCTGGCGATCTCGCCCCTTGCCTTGGCGCGCTCGATGATCTGGCCGGTGTGGGTCCGGCGCCCTCCGGCATAATCGGCAAGGGCTTCGGCCGCGGTTTCATCCGACTGCGCCTCGGCAATCAGCGACCTGAACACGCTGCCCGACGATGTCTCGCGCCAGTGCGTGAAAAGGTTCATCAGGAAGCCGACGAGATCCTCTTCCAGTTTTCCCGTATCGGGCACGTCGACGCGCTTCTGGCGCTGGTAGACCTCAAGCAGCAATGCCGCCTTGCTCGGCCACCAGCGGTATATGGTCGGCTTGCCGGCCCGCGCGCGCCGCGCCACCGCCTCGATCGAAAAACCGGCATAACCGGCTTCGACGAGGACGGCCTCGGCGGCCTCCAGAATGGCGTCCGCACTGTCGGGATTGCGCCGCGCACCGATCGATTTGCGCGCCGTGTCCGCCTCCTCGGCCATTCCTGTGGTCCTCGTTTCAATTTCGCCGGCATGATAAGTGATCCGGCGATGAAACGAAACGACCCGTTTTTGACGTAGCGCGCCGCCGTGATCAGGCGGTGGCCGTCACATCGGAGGATCATAGCGCCACGGACCCCGGCGACGCCAACGGATTTGAAATGCAAGCTTCATCCTGAACGGGTTGGCCCCTGGCGGGAGCGACGAAAACGCGCTTGCACCGGCGCGCCGTATCGGGCAAACCGGCCTTCCCCTTGCGATTTTCCCGCCCGAGGTCCCATGTCCACGACGATTTCGCCGCTCGCGCCGAAGAAATACCCCAAGATGCCTGAAATCGAGGGGGTGCGCATCGCCACCGCCGAAGCGGGAATAAAGTACAAGAACCGCACGGATCTGCTGGCCATGGTGTTCGACGCCGGGACCGCGGTCGCCGGCGTGTTCACCAAGTCGAAATGCCCCTCGGCGCCGGTCGATTTCTGCCGGCAGAACCTTGGCGCCGGCAAGGCGCGGGTGCTGGTCGTCAATTCCGGCAACGCCAACGCCTTCACCGGCAAGAAAGGCCGCGAATCCACCGCGATGACGGGCGAAGCTGCGGCAAAGGCCGTCGGCTGCACGCCAGGCGAGGTTTTCCTGGCCTCGACCGGTGTCATCGGCGAGCCGCTCGACACAACCAAGTTCAGCCATCTGCTCGCAGGGCTGGTCAGTGACGGCAAGCCGGACCTGTGGACCGAAGCGGCAAAGGCCATCATGACCACCGACACCTATCCGAAGGTGGCGACGCAGACGGTCAAGCTCGGCGATGCCGATGTCACCATCAACGGCATTTCCAAGGGCGCGGGCATGATCGCGCCCGACATGGCGACGATGCTCTCCTTCATCGCCACCGACGCACCGATCGCGGCACCGGTCCTGCAGGACCTGCTGTCGCGGGGCACGGCCAAGACATTCAATGCGGTGACCGTCGACAGCGACACCTCGACCAGCGATACGCTGCTGTTGTTCGCCACCGGCAAGGCGGCAAAGCGCGGCGCGCCTGAAATCACCGATCCCAGAGATGCCCGCCTTGGTCAGTTCCGCCGGGCGCTCGGCAAGGTGCTGAAATCGCTGGCGCTGCAAGTGGTGCGCGACGGCGAGGGCGCCCGCAAGCAGGTCGAGGTCACCGTCACCGGGGCCAAGTCGGCCCGTTCGGCCAAGCGCATCGCGCTGTCGATCGCCAATTCGCCGCTGGTCAAAACGGCGGTCGCCGGCGAGGACGCCAATTGGGGCCGTGTCGTCATGGCCGTCGGCAAGGCCGGCGAGCCCGCCGACCGCGACCTTCTGTCGATCTGGTTCGGCGACAACAGACTGGCACATGAGGGCGAGCGCGATCCCGCGTATTCTGAGGCCGCGACCTCGGCCTACATGAAGCGCGATGACATCCGTATCCGCGCCGATATCGGCATCGGCCGCGGCAAGGCGACGGTGTGGACCTGCGATCTCACCAAGGAATATGTCGCCATCAATGGCGACTATCGGAGCTGATCGCCTTGGTTTCGCGCCATCCGGCAAGCATGCTCGCGACCGTGCGCCGCTACGAGGCGGCCGGTTTTCGCGCCTGGCCCGCGGCCGCCGTCCATTATGACGGCACCTGGGTGGTGCGCCTGACCGCCGGCCATCCGGCAAAGCGGCTTAACTCGGTCAATCCGCTCGATCCCGGCGACATCCAGCACATCGCCGACCGCATCGGCCGCGCGAGCCGCCGTTTCGACGCGTACGGCCGGCCGCTGACGTTCCGCATGTCGCCACTCTCCGGGCCCGACCTTGCCAGCCATCTCGACAAGGAGGGCTGGAGCCGGTTCGACGAATCGCTCGTCATGCGGCTGCAGTTGGCCGACGCGCGGCTCGACGCTGCCATGGACCAGATTCCGCTCAAGGACATCAGCCGCTTCATCGGCGCATCGCTCAAGGTCAGCGGCTCTGATATATCGTTGCGGCCGGGCCTGTCGGAGATCATCGGCGCTATCCAGCCCGAGGCCGGGCTATTCGCACTGGAGGATGGAGCGGAGCCGCTGGCGACGCTGATCTGCGTGCATGACGGCGATCTCGCCGGCCTGTTCGAGATCGCCACCGACAAGGCGGCGCGCAACAAGGGCCACGGCCGCAACCTGATCCTGTCGGCGCTGAAATGGGCGAGGCTGCGCGGCGCGCGGGAAGCCTGGCTGCAGGTCGAGGCCGGTAACGCGCCTGCGCTGGCACTCTACCACGCGCTCGGCTTCGAAGAAGTCTATCGCTATCATTACCGCCGGCCGCCCGGACATGAATGATCTGGCATCCGGCGGCAAGCGCCTGCTCCTGGTCGCCGCATGCGCGCTGGTCGATGCCGACGGCCGCGTGCTGCTGGCACAGCGACCGCAAGGCAAACAACTTGCCGGCCTGTGGGAGTTTCCCGGCGGCAAGGTCGAAGCCGGCGAGACGCCGGAGCAATGCCTCGTCCGTGAACTGCATGAGGAGATCGGCATCGAAACCGAGATCCCCTGCCTGGCGCCGCTGACCTTCGCAAGCCATTCCTATGACGACTTCCATCTGCTGATGCCGCTATTCGTCTGCCGCCGCTTCCGCGGCATCGCCCAGCCGCGGGAAGGGCAGGCGCTGAAATGGGTGCGGCCCAAACAGATGCGCGACTATCCGATGCCGCCGGCCGATGCGCCATTGATCCCGTTCCTCATCGATCTTCTTTGAGGTCTGACCGGACCACGGTCCATATCGGCCAGCGTTAATGGAAGATTTATCTCATCATGAAAAATTGATGCATGGCCGTTTTCGTGCGGCAGCCGCCATTCGTTGGGGAGCGATAGAATGAGCCTGGACAGGGATTGGGATTCGATCCGGCCCGACCGCGGTTTTCGTGCCGCCGATGCTGGCATGGGGGTCCTGCGGGTCACGCTGCTGTTCGGATCGGCGGCGGTGGCGCTGGCGCTGATCGCGACCCCTTTCCTCGACAGCCAGACGCGTTCGCAAACGGCTCGCGATGACTTCCCCGGCCTCGATATGACGGCCACCGGTTCGATCGGCCATCGCAGCACTTATACGGTGCGCCGCAGCGTGCTGCAGGCCGCGCCCGATGGGGTCTGTATTATCCGCTCCGATGGCAAACGCAGTGGCGACTGCTGACAAAGGTTAAGACATTTCCGAAAGGCGGCGATTTCATCGCCTGTTAAGCCTTTGCCGTTAACCTTTCTTAACAGATCGGCGGTAAGGTCGCGGCAAGAGGGAATTGAGTGATGAAAACAGTGCTGCTGCGCTTTCTGAAGGACGAAAACGGCGCCACGGCCGTCGAATACGGCCTGATTGTCTGCGTGTTGTCGCTGACGATCATCGGCGGTATCAGCCAGGTCTTCAATTCGATCACCTGGTTGTTCAGCGACGATTCCAGCAGACTTGCCAACGCCTTCGCCCCCTAGAGCTAGTGCCCGCGAACGGGTCAATGTCCTTCAGGATCCTCCAATATAGTCTTTAGCGAAACCTTGGCCGAACCGGGTTTCAGCGGCTTTTGCTGCGACGCGTCGGGCGCCCAGCCTGACATCCAGACAATCGAGAAGCTTGCCCTGATGCGACCATCGGGATCGGAAAAGCGTTCGGCGTAGATTTCCGCGGCGCGGGCAAACAACCTGCGTGAGCCTGGCCGCCGGCTACGATCGGCAAGCGCGGTGGTTTCGCCCATGGCACGCAGATCGGCCATAAGCGCAAACAGGTTGGCATAGCGCACGGTCACCGTCTCGACGTCGGCGACCGGCAGCGCGAAACCGGCGCGCTGCAGCAGTGCGCCGGCGTCGCGCACATCGGTGAACGGGATGACGCGCGGGCTGGCGCCACCGTAGATATCGGTTTCCGCGGCAAGCAGGCTTTCGCGCAGTTCCGAAAGCGTGCCGGCGCCTGCGAAGGCGCCCAGGAAAAGTCCGTCCGGCCGCAGGGCGCGGCGGATCTGGATCAGCATGCCCGGGATGTCGTTCATCGTCTGCAGCGACAAAAGTGACACCACCAGATCGAGACCCTGCGGCTCGAACGGCACGGTCTCCAGCGGTGCAATCAAACCGGCGGCACCATTCAGGAAAGCCGCGTCCATCTCGACACGGGCGATGTCCGCTACCTTGCCGCTCCGCGCAAGGACGTCGGCCGCGGCCGAGGTCTGGCAAAACAGCACCGCCGCCTTGGCGAACCTGCGCTCGACGGCGCCCAGCCGGTCGGCAAGGTCCTCGGCGGCGCGATGCATGAGGAAGTCGGCACCGTCAACCGGATGGATCAGCGCGCGCCGCTTGTGCGCCAGCCACAGAGAGGTATCCATTATAGGCTGCAAGGGATGGGTCCTTGTATGTCCGCGCTCTGATATGGTTCGTATAGTGGCGACGAGAAACCAACCACGTGGCCGATCCGATGCCCAAGATCAAGTCCGACGAGATCAGGAAGCTGGCTGGATCGGCAGCCCGGTCGGCAGCTCGCTCGGTTTTGGGCTGGCCAGCGAGGATCCTGTTTCCACCGGTCTGCGCCGGTTGCCGCCGGCAGGTCTCGCAGCCCGGCGTGCTGTGCGGCGCCTGCTGGCCGAAGCTGCGGCTGCTGGAGCGGCCCTGGTGCCCGGTGATGGGCACGCCGTTCACCCATCACATGGGCGAGGGTTTTCTGTCGGCGGAGGCGATCGCCGATCCGCCGCCCTTCGAACGGGCGCGGGCAGCGGTCGCCTATTCCGGTGTTGCCCGCCAGATGGTGCAAGGGCTGAAATACCAGGACCGCACGGATCTCGCTCCCTGGATGGCGCGGTGGATGGTCCGCGTGGGCGCCGACCTCATCGCCGACGCGGATGTGGTGGTGTCTGTGCCGCTGCATTGGCGCCGTTTTTTCCGGCGGCGGTTCAACCAATCGGCGGAACTGGCGCGCGCGGTTTGCGAGCTCAGCGGGCTGTCTTTCGCGCCTTCCGCCATGCGTCGTGTCAAACTCACGCGCCAGCAGGTTGGACTGGAGCGGCAGGAGCGCGAGGAGAATGTGCGTGCCGCCTTTCGCGTGCCCGCCGAAGCCGAGATCGAGATTGCCGGCCGCCGGGTGCTTCTGATCGATGATGTCTACACCACCGGCGCCACCGTGCGTGCCGCCACCAAGGCGCTGAAAAGGGGAGGCGCCGCCGCCGTCGACGTGCTGACCTTTGCCCGCGTGTTGCCGGGGGACTTCCGGGCGGACGAGTCCGCGACTATATAAGTCGGCAACGGAAGCGGAATTCGTCATGGTCGATGTCACGATCTATACGCGCATGATGTGCGGCTACTGCACGACGGCCAAGCGGCTGCTGGAGCGCAAGGGCGTCGCCTATACCGAGCACGACGCTTCCTTCTCACCGGAACTGCGCCAGGAGATGATGTCGCGGGCTCACGGGCGCACGACCTTTCCGCAGATTTTCATCGGCGACACGCATGTCGGCGGCTGCGACGACCTCCACGAACTGGAGGCAGAAGGCCGACTGGACAAACTGCTCGCCAACGGTTCGTCGATTTGAGGGTATGACAATGAGTGTTTTCAAGGCGGCGGCAGTGCAGATGCGTTCGGGCGAGAGCCCCGAGCGCAATGCGGCCGACATGGAGCGGCTGGTGCGCGAGGCGGCCGGCCAGGGCGCGACCTATATCCAGACGCCGGAGATGACCGGCGCGCTGATCCGCGACAGGCAAGCGCGCGCCGCGTCCTTTACCTCCGAGGACAAGGACATCGTCGTCTCGACGGCGCGCAAGCTGGCGCGCGAACTCGGCGTGTTCCTGCATATCGGCTCGACCGCGATCCTGCGCGCCGACGGCAAACTCGCCAACCGCGCGCTCCTGTTCGGCCCCGATGGCGCGACGCTCGCGGCCTACGACAAGATCCACATGTTCGACGTCGATCTCGACAATGGCGAGAGCTGGCGTGAATCGGCCGCCTACGAGCCCGGCACGGAGGCCGTCGTCACCGGGATCGGGGGCGCGAAGCTCGGCTTTGCCGTCTGCTACGACCTGCGTTTTCCGCAATTGTTCCGCGCCGAGGCGATGGCCGGCGCCGACCTGCTTTCCGTGCCCGCCGCCTTCACCCGCCAGACCGGCGAGGCGCACTGGCACGTGCTGCTGAGAGCGCGCGCCATCGAGAACGGCGCCTTTGTCGTCGCCGCCGCGCAGGGTGGCCTGCATGAGGACGGCCGCGAGACCTATGGGCATTCGCTGATCGTCGATCCGTGGGGCCGCATCATCGCGGAAGCCGCGCATGACGAGCCTGCCGTGATCGTTGCCGAGATCGAGCCGGCGCAGTCGATTGCCGCGCGCAAGAAGATCCCCAATTTGAAAAATGCGCGGGATTTCACCATCAATACCGGCGAGGCGCCGCGTCTCAGGGGTGCCGCCTCTTGATCCGTTTTTCCCTCATCTGCGAAAACGAGCACCAGTTCGAGGGCTGGTTTCGCAGCAATGACGATTTTGATACGCAAAAGAAGCGCGGCTTTGTCGATTGCCCAAGCTGCGGCTCGCACAAGGTTGAGAAGGCCCTGATGGCGCCGGCTGTTTCCACGGCCCGCAAACAGGAAACCATAGCCCTTGCAATGGGCGAGGCGCAGAAGCAGGCCATGGCGCAACTGAAGGCGATGGCCGAGAAGGTGCGCGAGAATGCCGACTATGTCGGCGACAAGTTCGCCGAGGAAGCCCGCAAGATTCATTTCGGCGAAACCGATGCGCGCGGCATCTATGGCGAGGCGACGCTGGAAGAGGCCAAGGGCCTTGCCGAGGACGGCGTCGATTTCATGCCGATTCCGGTGTTTCCGGAGGACCGGCACTGAAATCCAAGGGAGCTTTGCCTCGGATGAAGAAGTCCAAGCCGCAGCAGGGGCGAAGCATAGTCCGACGCTTTGCGAATTGGCTATCGTTCAAGCTGTGCGACAAGCGCTCGATCGATGGATTGCTGGTCGTTTATACCGGTGATGAGGAAAGCAAAAAGATAAACAAAGTTGCTGCTGCGCTCAAGCTCATTAGCGACTTCGACCCTATTCGCTATAAACGGATGCACCACGACCTCAATCGAATCTGGGTGTTGACGATTGCGGGTTGGGTAGGGCGCTACCAACAGGCCACCTCGACTTGCGAACTGGACGAGCGCTTTGTTCTCAACCAGGGGACGACACCGGAACGGATTGCATCAACCATCGTGCATGAGGCGACGCATGCGCGTCTTGGGCGGTGTGGTATCGGCTATCAGGAAGAACTGCGCACCAGAGTGGAACAGGTTTGCATCCGTCGGGAAATGGCATTTGCCAGGAAACTACCGAGCGGGGCGGATATTGATCAACGGGCCGAGATGAAATTGAATAGCCTTTCTGGCTTGTCCGACGCAGCGATGGCGGAACGTTATTTCGAGGGCCAACGGAAGGCTCTCCTTTACCTTGGCGGGCCGGCTTGGCTCAACGATCGGGTAGTTTCGTTTCACCGCTGGCGGCACTTGCGAAGATTGAAACAGCACGAGGCTGCGAGTCCACCTGATCCCCGCAACTGAAACCTACCTTCCGGCTGGGCGTCCGTCCTCGTAGCAGCCGACAAACTAATTGGTTAGCTTACACTGCCTATCAATTTCTTCAGCAGGTTTGCGAGCGTTTCTTGTTCCGCCTGCGTCAAGCCCGCGAGGACTTCGTGCTCGTTCGCCACATGGGCGGTGACAGCCTCGTCGATCAGTGCGAGGCCTTTTTCGGTTAGCCGAACGACGATGCCGCGCCGGTCGTTGGGGTGTGGCGCGCGCTGGATCAATCCGGATGCTTCGAGCCGGTCCAGCCTGTTGGTCATGGCGCCGGAGGTGACCATCGTGGCTTCGTAGAGCGCTGTCGGCGTCAGCGCATAAGGCGAGCCAGAGCGGCGCAGCGTCGCCAGCACATCGAACTCTCCGGCTTGCAGTCCGAAACGGGCAAACAGCGGCGCAAGGCGCTCGCGCGCGATCAGCGAGGAGACCTCGTTCAAGCGCCCGATCACCGCCATCGGCGACACGTCGAGATCCGGCCGTTCCCGCTGCCATTGCTCGATGGCTTTCCCTGCACGATCCATCTATCTCACCATAATGTATCTTGACGTTAAGAATCTTTGCATTATCTTACCCCAAGACACAATGCCGGCCAAGGGCCGCACGCGACAAGGCTCGATCATGAAACTTCTCTGGGATTCGGCGCTCGGCCTGTTGGTCGTCACCGGCGGCCTGCTTGGCCTGACGCTGCCTTTCGGCAAGCTCGCCACGGCGGCCGGCGTGCCGGCCATGGTCTGGGCCTTCGTCATCTCGCTCGGCGCCGGCGGCGTGCTTCTTATCGTATTGCTGCTGCGCGGCCAGCGCATCCGGCTCACCGCGCATAAACTGCGCTATTTCTTCGTCACCGCCGCCGTGTCCTATGCCGTCCCCAATCTCCTGATGTTTTCGGCCATTCCACATCTGGGCGCAGGCTACACCGGGATCATGTTCACGCTGTCGCCGGTCGTCACGCTGGTGTTTTCGATCCTGCTCGGTGTCCGGCGCCCCAACATGCTGGGCATCGCCGGCATCGCCGTCGGCTTCGTCGGCGCGGTCATGGTGGCGGCGACGCGTGGCGAGGCCGGCCAGCCGGCGGAAATCGTCTGGGTCATCATTGGCCTGCTCATTCCCGTCAGTCTCGCTGCCGGCAACATCTACCGCACCATCGACTGGCCGGAAGGAACCGGTCCTATCGAACTCGCGGTCGGCAGCCATCTGGCGTCGGCGGCGATGCTGCTCGTCGGCATCCTGACGGTGCTCGGCGGCAAGGCCTTCATCGAACTTGGCACCGTGCCGCTCACCGCAGTGGCGCAGATGGCCTCGGCATCGGCGATGTTTGCTTTCTTCTTCCGGTTGCAGGCGGTGGGCGGTCCGGTCTATCTCAGCCAGATCGGCTATGTCGCGGCGGCCGTCGGCTTGTTTACCGGTACGATCTTCCTTGGCGAAAACTATCAGCCGCTGACCTGGATCGGCGCCGTCATCATCACAGCCGGCGTGTTCATCACCACAAAGGCGCAGAGCCAGACCGCTGCGAGGGCGCAGAACCAGGCCGCCTAAGCTTCCGCCGCCGGCTCCGGCCGTGGGTATCGGCGGCGGCTGAGGATTGGCTGTTCAGACCGATCCCTTCTCCGCCAGCACCATGTAGTTGACGTCCATGTCCTTCGACCGCGACCAGCGGTCGGCAAGCGGATTGTAGGAGACGCCGGTGCGGTCGATGATGGTCAGGCCGGCGGCGCCAAGCGCCTTTTCCAGCTCTTCCGGGCGCACCAGCTTGCCGAACTGATGGGTGCCGCGCGGCAACCAGCGCAACACATATTCGGCGCCGATGATGGCTAGGCCGAGCGCCTTCAGCGTGCGGTTGATGGTGGCCACGAACATGATGCCGGCGGGCTTGACCATCTCGCCGCATTTGGCGACGAACAAATCGATGTCGGCGACATGTTCGACCACTTCCATGTTGAGGACGACATCGAATTTTTCGCTGGCCTCGGCGAGATCTTCTGCCGTCGTGGCGCGATAGTCCACGCTCACATTGCCTTCGGCGGCATGCAGTTTCGCCACTTCTATGTTTATTCCGGAGGCATCCGCTCCGACCACATCGGCGCCGAGCCGCGCCATCGGCTCGCACAAAAGGCCACCGCCGCAGCCGATGTCGAGGATACGCAGGCCCTCGAAAGGCCGCGCCGCGCGCGGGTCGCGGCCGAAGCGCGCCGCGATCTGGTCGCGGATATAGGAAAGCCGAACCGGGTTGAATTTGTGCAGCGGACGGAACTTACCGTTCGGGTTCCACCATTCGGCGGCAAGGGCGGAAAAGCGTTCCACTTCTCCGGCATCGATCGTCGATCGTCGGGGCTCAGGCATCGGTTGGTCTCCTCGGACGCTAGGAAGTCGGGCGTGAGGCATCGAATGTCAAGGCAACAATTTTGAATGCTGACAAAGTGACTGGACCAACCAAAGGCCAGCCTATTTCGTGTCCAGCACTTCGCGCAGCTTCGCCGCCAGTTGCTCGATGGTGAACGGCTTGGCCAGGAAGTGCACGTCGTGATCGAGCACGCCGTTGTGGACCACAGCGTTCCTGGTGAAGCCTGTGGTGAAGACCACTTTCAACCCGGGCTGGCGCGCGAGCGCTTCCTCGGCGAGCTTGCGGCCATTCATCACCGGCATGACGATGTCGGTGAAAAGCAGGGCGATGCCGGGTGTCGCGGCGAGCTTCTGAAGGGCCTCTTGTCCGCTCGCCGCATGGATGACGGTGTAGCCGAGTTCGCGCATGATTTCCGTCGTGGAAGCCCGCACGCGGGCGTCGTCCTCGACGACGAGGATCGTCTCGGTGATCTTGACAGCGCTCTTGCCGCGCCCGGCGGGCGCTGCCGGCTCTCCCGGTCCGAAAAACCGGGGCAGATAGATCTTGATCGTCGTGCCTTCGCCGGGCTCGGAGTAGATCTTGACGTGGCCGCCCGACTGTTTGACGAAGCCGAACACCTGGCTCAACCCAAGTCCGGTGCCCTTGTTGGCCGGCTTGGTCGTGAAGAAAGGCTCGAAGGCCCTGGCGATGATCTCAGGCGACATGCCCGCACCGGTGTCGGTTATCGCGATCATCACATATTGGCCAGGCGCGACGTCCGCATGCGTCGAGGCATAGGCCTCGTCGAGGTGGCTGTTGACGGTCTCGATGGTCAGCTTGCCATCATTATCCATGGCATCGCGGGCGTTGACGGCCAGATTGAGGATCGCGTTCTCGAGTTGGGAGGGATCGGCGTGGGTTTTCCACAGTCCGCCCGCCAGCACGGTTTCGATGCGAATGCCTTCGCCCAGGGCACGGCGCAGAAGATCGGACATGCCGGTCAACAGCCGGTTGGTGTCGACAACCTGCGGCGCCAGAGGCTGCAGGCGGGAGAAGGCAAGCAAGCGCGAGGTCAGGTTGGCGGCACGGCTGGCCGCGTCCGTCGCGGCTTCGACGAGCTTTTCGATGTCATGTTCGCCTCGCTTCAGCTTGCGCTGGGCAAGGTTCATGGCGCTGAGGATGACCGCCAGCATGTTGTTGAAGTCGTGAGCGATCCCGCCGGTCAACTGCCCGACGGCTTCCATCTTCTGCATCTGGCGTATCTGGGATTCGGCCTTTTCACGCGTCTGGATCTCGTTGCCGAGCTCGATGTTCTTGCGCATCAGCTCTTCCTGGGCGACGACCACCTCGCGGAAGCGGCGGCGGGATTGACGGATGGTGTAGACGCCAAGCAGGAAAATCCCCAGCAACGCAGCCAGCGAGCCGATGCGCAACCAGGCCTCGACCTGGTCGGTATGCTCGTCGCGCGCGGCCACCGCGGTGGCGCCAATACGCCGGATCGTATCCATGCTGGCGCGGATGTCGTCCATGGCTGACTTGCCCTGGCCGCTGCGGACCAATTGCAGGGCCTTTGCCGCATCGCCTCGATCGTAGAGAGCTATGGTCTCGGCCAGCTCAGCCTGCTGTTTTGAAAGCTCGGCCTGGATGTGGCCGATCTGCTGGGCGATCTGATCGTCGGGAGCAGTCGCGCTGTCGATCCGTGCCAGTTGTCCCGGAATTGCCTCGACGGCCCTCCGGTACGGCTCCAGATAGGATTTTTCACCGGTCAGCAGGTAGCCGCGCTCACCACTCTCGGCGTCTTGCGCCAGTGAAAGCAGCCCGGAAAGCTGCTCTTGGTATTCGATTGTGTCGCGTGCGGCGGCACGATTGGCCCTCTGGCTCTCGACGAGCACGGCACGGGCGCCGACGATCAGCGCCAGCGTGGCGAAGCCGGCAATAATCGGGAGCGGCTGCAATCGAATGGCGCGCCGAAGACGAGCAATCATCTGTTATGCCGAACCAAAAGGAATTCCCCCAGGCAGCATTTGGTAAGCGGCGCCGGCCTGGAAGGCAATATGCCGTTTTGTTACGCAATTCGCCGTCAGCCTTGCGAAACCTTCCTCATTTGGTTAAGGAGGCCGCGCATTCAGCGGCCGGCGCCAGCCGGGCGCTTTTCCCCGTTTTCGGCCTCGGGCCGGCTCCAGTCAAAGGCATTTCGCTTCCATGGCGCGTATCGTGATGAAATTCGGCGGAACCTCCGTCGCCGACATCGCCCGCATCCGCAATGTGGCGCGTCATGTCAAACGCGAGGTCGACGCCGGCCACGAGGTGGCGGTGGTGGTTTCGGCGATGGCCGGCAAGACCAATGAATTGGTCGGTTGGACGCGCGAAGCCTCAGCGATGCATGACGCACGCGAATATGACGCGGTCGTCGCTTCCGGCGAACAGGTCACGGCCGGCCTGCTTGCCATCACCTTGCAGAACATGGGTGTGCATGCGCGCTCCTGGCAGGGCTGGCAGATCCCGATCAAGACCGACAACGCCCATGGCGCGGCGCGCATTCTCGACATCGACGGCGCCTTCCTGGTCAAGCGCTTCGGCGAAGGGCAGGTGGCGGTCATCGCCGGATTCCAGGGCATCGGACCTGACAACCGCATCGCAACGCTTGGCCGCGGCGGCTCCGACACCAGTGCCGTGGCGATCGCCGCCGCGGTCAAGGCCGACCGCTGCGACATCTACACCGACGTCGACGGGGTCTACACCACCGATCCGCGCATCGAGCCCAAGGCGCGGCGGCTGGCCAAGATCTCCTTCGAGGAAATGCTTGAAATGGCCTCGCTCGGCGCCAAGGTTCTGCAGGTGCGTTCGGTCGAGCTTGCCATGGTGCACAGGGTGCGTACCTTCGTACGGTCGTCCTTCGACGATCCCGATGCGCCCGGAATGGGGGATTTGCTCAATCCTCCGGGAACGCTCATTTGCGACGAGGAAGAGATCGTGGAACAGCAGGTCGTCACCGGAATTGCCTACGCCAAGGACGAGGCGCAGATTTCGTTGCGCCGTGTCGGCGACCGGCCAGGCGTCGCCGCCGGCATCTTCGGCCCGCTGGCCGAGGCCAACATCAATGTCGACATGATCGTCCAGAACATCTCCGAGGACGGCAAGCTGACCGACATGACCTTCACCGTGCCGTCGGGCGATGTCGACAAGGCGCTGGCCGTGCTCGACCGGCTGAAAGCCGAGATCGGCTACGATGTCGTGCAGTCGGAGGCCGGCATGTCGAAGGTTTCGGTCATCGGCATCGGCATGAGGAGCCATGCGGGTGTTGCGGCCACCGCCTTCAAGGCACTGGCGGACAAGGCGATCAACATCCGCGCCATCACCACCTCCGAGATCAAGATTTCGATACTGATCGACGGTCCGTATACGGAACTTGCGGTTCGCACTTTGCATTCCGTCTACGGTCTGGATAAGCAGTAGCAAGACTGAATCAGTTGTTGCGTGCATGCCGGGCGCGGCGGAAACTGCGCCGGCAAGTGTTTCATTGGAGAAGAAGCCGCGATGCGTGACCAGGCCAGCGGCCCGCGCGTTTTGCTGAAGCGGCTCCGCGAGCTCATGCAGGAGCCGCTGGAGCCGCAGGAGCGGCTTGACCGTATCGTGCGCGACATCGCCTCCAATATGGTCGCCGAAGTGTGCTCGCTCTACGTGCTGCGCGCCGATTCGGTGCTCGAACTCTACGCCACCGAAGGTCTGAACCCGAACGCCGTCCACCTGGCGCAGCTGCGGCTGGGGCAAGGCCTGGTCGGCACGATCGCGGCAAGTGCCAGGCCGCTCAACCTGTCCAACGCGCAGGAACACCCGGCCTTCGCCTACCTGCCGGAGACCGGGGAGGAGATCTACAATTCCTTCCTCGGCGTCCCGGTGCTGCGGGCAGGGCGCACGCTGGGCGTCCTGGTCGTCCAGAACAAGACCATGCGCCATTACCGCGACGACGAGGTCGAGGCGCTGGAAACCACCGCCATGGTCATCGCCGAGATGATCGCCACCGGCGATCTGGCGCGGCTGACCCGGCCTGGCCTCGAACTCGACCTGCGCCGGCCCGTGAGCTTCACCGGGCTGTCTTTCAACGATGGCGTCGGGCTTGGCCATGTCGTGCTGCACGAGCCGCGCATCGTCGTCACCAATTTGTTCAACGAGGACAGCGAGGAAGAGGTCCGGCGGCTCGAAGCCTCGCTCGGTTCGCTCAGGCTCTCGATCGACGACATGCTGGAGCGCCGCGATGTCGCCTTCGAGGGCGAGCATCGCCAGGTGCTGGAAGCCTACCGGATGTTCGCCAACGACCGCGGCTGGGTACGACGCCTGGAAGAGGCGATCCGCAACGGCCTGACAGCGGAAGCGGCGGTGGAAAAGGTGCAGAGCGACATGCGCGCCCGCATGCTGCACATGACCGATCCCTATCTGCGCGAGCGGATGAGCGATTTCGACGATCTCGCCAACCGGCTGTTGCGCCAGCTGATGGGACGTGGACCCGAGGATGTCGCGGCCTCGCTGCCGAAGGACGCCATCATAGTCGCCCGCTCGATGGGCGCCGCTGAACTGCTCGACTATCCCCGCGACAAGCTGCGCGGCCTGGTGCTCGAGGATGGCGCGGCGACCAGCCATGTCGTCATCGTCGCCCGCGCCATGGGCATTCCCGTCGCCGGCCAGATGAAGGGCGCCGTTTCCATGGCGGAAAACGGCGACCCCATCATCGTCGACGGCGAGGAAGGCGCGATCCATCTGCGGCCGCAATCCGATCTCGAAGCCGCCTATGCCGAAAAAGTGCGGTTCCGGGCGCGTCGCCAGGAGGTCTACCGCGAGCTGCGCAAGAAGCCGTCGACGACCAGGGACGGTGTCCAGGTCGATCTGCTGATGAATGCCGGGCTTGCCGTCGACCTGCCGCAGCTGGTCGAGTCGGGCGCTGCCGGCATTGGCCTGTTCCGCACCGAACTGCAGTTCATGGTCGCCTCGACCTTTCCACGCGCCGAAGCCCAGGAAAAACTCTATCGCGACGTGCTCGAGGCCGCGCGCGGCAAGCCGGTCACCTTCCGCACCATCGACATCGGTGGCGACAAGGTGCTGCCCTACTTCAAGGGCGCGATCCAGGAAGAGAATCCGGCGCTCGGCTGGCGGGCGATCCGCCTGACGCTCGACCGGCCGGGCTTGCTGCGCACCCAGATCCGCGCCTTGCTCAAAGCCAGCGGCGGGCGCGAGCTCAAGCTGATGCTGCCGATGGTGACCGAGCTTGGCGAGATCGCCCAGGCGCGCGAAATCATCGACCGCGAGGTGCGGCACCTCTCACGCTTCGCCCACCATCTGCCGACCAGTCTCAAGCTGGGCGCCATGCTGGAAGTGCCGTCGCTTCTGTTCCAGCTCGACGAATTGATGAAGGCGGTCGACTTCGTCTCGGTCGGGTCGAATGATCTGTTCCAGTTCGTCATGGCGGTCGACCGCGGCAACACGCAACTAGCCAACCGCTTCGATACATTGTCGGCGCCGTTCCTGCGCGTGCTCAAGCAGATCGCCGACGCCGGCGCTCGCAACCATACGCCCGTCACCCTGTGCGGTGAACTCGCCGGCAAGCCGATCTCGGCGATGGCACTGATCGGCCTTGGTTTCCGCTCGATCTCGATGTCGCCAGCCTCGATCGGCCCGGTCAAGGCGATGCTGACGGAGCTGCCGCTGGAGGAACTGGAGGCTTTCTTCGACGACAATCTGATGGCGCCGGCGCAAGGGCTGCCGATGCGGGCGTTGCTGCAGGCCTTCGCCGACGACCGCTCGATCCCGTTGTAGCACGTCGTCATGGTCAATTTGCCCCGCGATCGTATGGATCAAGTCGTCAAGCGTTTTGAGATGCTCGAAGCGCAGATGTCGGCCGGACCGGCGCCGGATGCCTATGTGAAGATGGCATCCGAATATGCTGAGTTGCAGGACATGGTGGCCAAGGTCAGGGAATTGCGCTCGGCCGAGCATGAGCAGGCCGACCTCGAAGCGATGCTCGCCGACAAGGGCACCGACGCCGAGATGCGGGCGCTCGCCGAAGCCGATCTGCCCGGCGTCGAGGAGCGCATCGAGGCGCTGCAGAAGGACATCCAGATCCTGCTCCTGCCCAGGGATGCCGCCGACGACAAGAACGCCATCCTCGAAATCCGCGCCGGCACCGGTGGCGACGAGGCGGCACTTTTCGCCGGCGACCTGTTTCGTATGTATGAGCGCTACGCCGCCGAACGCGGCTGGCGGTTCGAAACGGTATCGGCGAGCGACGGCGATGCCGGCGGCTTCAAGGAAATCATCGCCACGATCTCAGGCAAGGGTGTGTTTGCCCATCTGAAATTCGAGTCCGGCGTGCATCGGGTCCAGCGTGTGCCCGCAACCGAGGCCAGCGGGCGCATCCACACCTCCGCCGCCACAGTCGCCGTGCTGCCGGAAGCGGAAGAGGTCGACATCGACATCAGGGCCGAGGACATCCGCATCGACACGATGCGCGCCTCAGGCTCCGGCGGCCAGCACGTCAACACCACCGATTCCGCGGTTCGCATCACCCATTTGCCGACCGGTATCATGGTGGTGCAGGCGGAGAAGTCGCAGCACCAGAACCGGGCCAAGGCCATGCAGATCCTGCGTGCCCGGCTCTATGACATGGAGCGCAGCAAGGCGGACGAGGAGCGTTCCGAATCGCGCAAGTCGCAGGTCGGCTCCGGCGACCGCTCGGAGCGCATCCGCACCTATAATTTTCCGCAAGGCCGCGTCACCGACCATCGCATCAACCTGACGCTCTACAAGCTCGACCGGGTGATGATGGGTGAACTCGATGAAGTCATCGATGCACTGATCGCCGATCACCAGTCGAAGCTGCTGGCCGATATCGGCCTCGATGGCTGACCATCCGCCCGAGGCACTGGGGCCGCTGCTGCGGAAGGCGCGGGCCAGGCTTGCCGCGGCCGGTATCGATGATGCCGCGCTCGATGCGCGGCTGATCGTCGAGCATTATTCCGGCACGACGCGCACGCAGGCCATTGCCGACCCCGAGCGCAAGATCGACGGCGGCGCCATCGCCGCGATCGACGGCGCCCTGAGACGGCGAGCCGGTGGCGAGCCGGTGCATCGCATCCTCGGCTATCGCGAATTCTACGGTTTGCGCCTGTCGCTGTCGCCGGAGACGCTGGAGCCGCGGCCGGACACCGAAACGCTGGTCGAGGCGGTGCTGCCCTTCGTCAAGGCAATGGTCGCGCGGGAGGGTGCATGCCGCATCCTCGATCTCGGCACCGGGACGGGCGCCATTGCCCTGGCGCTGCTGAGCGTCGTGCCGGCCGCGACGGCCACCGGTGTCGACATTTCCGCCGGCGCGCTGGCAATGGCGGCCCGCAATGCCGGGCAGCTCGGGCTCGGCGATCGGTTCACGACGGTCCAATCGGACTGGTTCGAAAAAGTTTCCGGGCGGTACCATGTAATTGCCGCAAACCCTCCCTATATACCAACTCAAGAGATTGGAAATCTGCAGGACGAGGTCCGCGATTTCGACCCGCGTGTTGCCCTGGATGGTGGCGTGGATGGGATGAACCCCTATAGGGTCATCGCCGCAGAGGCGGCAAGATTTCTGGAAGCCGAAGGCAGAATTGCGGTCGAGATCGGCCACACACAAAGCAACGACGTCGACGATATATTTCGCGCGGCCGGTTACGCGGGCGGCGAGGTGTTTGGCGATCTCGGCGGAAACGACAGGGTTCTTGTTTTTCAGCGGGCAACGTCTTGACGCAGTGCAAAAAAAGCGCTTGGCAATACCGGGGAATGCGGCTAGGGTCGCCTAACCGGATGAGACGAAGCAGGCAGTGCTCTTAGCGATTCGGTTTCCTTGGATATAGCTGCCTTCTTGCGCAAACGACGCCCAAGCTTCGTGCGGGAATCGTCCGGCAAGTGATGTAACCGGAACAGGATGGCACGTGGCGCCAACGCAATCGATGCGGGCGAACGCCGGTGAAGAAACGAAACGGCTGGCTGCATGAGCGCCTCCGTTCGTGAAGAGTTTTTCGAAAATTTCAAAATGAAGAGAGTCGAATGAGGCCACAACAGCAGAACAGGCGCATGCGCGGTCGCAACAACAATGGCGGCGGCGGTGGGAACAACAATAACAACAACAACAACCGCAAGGGCCCGAATCCGCTAACGCGCAATTACGAGAGCAACGGCCCGGACGTGAAGATCCGGGGATCGGCTCAGCAGATCGCCGAAAAATACGCCACCCTGGCCCGTGACGCGCAAAGCTCCGGCGACCGGGTGATGGCGGAGAACTACCTCCAGCACGCCGAACACTACAACCGCATCATTGCCGCCGCACAGGCGCAGATGCCGATCCAGAACGTCCAGCAGTCGCGCGACGAGTTCGATGAGGACGGCGATGAGGATCGCGACGAGTTCGACAATGCCGGCAACAGCGGGGCCGGCAACAGCGGGGCCGGCAACAGCGGGGCTGGCAATAGCGGGGCGGGCAATAGCAGCGGCAACGCCGGTTCCGATCCGCAAATTCCGGTGGTCAACCATGGCGCCGGCCCGCAGCCAGTGATCGAGGGCATGCCGGCGGAAGTTGCGCTGAACCGGGAAAGCGGTCGCGACAACCGTGACGGTGGCGGGCGTGACGGTGGCGGGCGCAACAATGGCGGCCGCGATGGCGGGCGTCATCGCGATCGCCGCCCTAACGGCGGCTACGGCCAAAACAGCCAGCGCGACTATGCTTCTTCAGCCGAACAAGGCGGCCAGCAGCAGCGCAACGAGGCCTCGGGGCAGACAGAAGTCCAGGCAGTGCCCGCTTCACCGTCGGAGACCGTCGCGGCAGCAGAACCAGCTCCACGGTTCGAGAATTTTTCGCCAGCCGGTCTGGCCGCCCAGGCTGAACTCAACGAGGCGGCCGCCGAGAGCGGTGCGGCCCGCCGCCCGCGGCGCCCGCGCCGTCCGCGCGCCAATCCCGATCAGGTCGAGGGCGGCAGCGACAATGCGGATGCCGGTGAGACGACCGCGGCTCCGGGCGACAGCGGTAGCGCTGAACCCGTGATCGCCGACATCGACAACTGATCGAACGGCACTGCAGGACATCGAACGGCGGGGAGCAATCTCCGCCGTTTTGGTTGGGAGCTCGGGGAATAATATGGATTGACCGACATCAAGGCGTCTTGAGACACCCCGCCCTATGCACCATATCTGGCCTGAACGGGATCCGGCTCGAATGGGCGGATCCGTCACCGCAATCTGATCCGGTGCCGCAAAGCGGGCCGGTGATGGAAGGAGACAAATATGAACCTTGAGAAATACTCCGAGCGCGTGCGCGGCTTTATCCAGTCCGCGCAGACGATGGCGCTCTCCCGGAACCACCAGCAATTCACTCCCGAACACATTCTGAAAGTCCTCGTCGACGATGACGAGGGTCTGGCCGCGTCGCTGATCGAGCGTGCCGGCGGCAATGTCCGTGACGTCAAACTCGGCGTCGAGACGGCGCTCGAGGCGATGCCCAAGGTGGAGGGTGGCAATGGCCAGCTCTATCTGGCGCAGCCGCTGGCCAAGGTGTTCTCGACTGCCGAGGACCTGGCCAAGAAGGCCGGTGACAGTTTTGTCACCGTCGAGCGGCTGCTGCAGGCGCTTGCCATGGAGAAATCGGCAAAGACGGCCGAAATCCTGGCCAAGGCCGGCGTCACCGCACAGGCGCTGAACCAGGTCATCAACGACGTCCGCAAGGGGCGCACCGCCGATTCGGCGAGTGCCGAACAAGGCTATGACGCGCTGAAGAAATATGCGCGGGACCTCACCGCGGACGCACGCGCGGGCAAGCTCGATCCGGTCATCGGCCGCGACGACGAGATCCGCCGCACCATTCAGGTGCTGTCGCGCCGCACCAAGAACAACCCGGTGCTGATCGGCGAGCCGGGCGTCGGCAAGACGGCGATCGCCGAAGGCCTGGCGCTGCGCATCGTCAATGGCGACGTGCCGGAATCGCTGAAGGACAAGCAGCTGATGGCGCTCGACATGGGCGCATTGATCGCTGGCGCCAAATATCGCGGCGAGTTCGAGGAGCGGCTGAAGGCCGTGCTTTCGGAAGTCACCTCGGCCAGTGGCAACATCATCCTGTTCATCGACGAGATGCACACACTGGTCGGCGCCGGCAAGGCGGACGGCGCCATGGATGCGTCGAACCTCCTGAAGCCTGCCCTGGCGCGCGGCGAACTGCACTGCGTCGGCGCCACCACGCTCGATGAATACCGCAAGCATGTCGAGAAGGATCCCGCCCTTGCCCGCCGTTTCCAGCCCGTCTTCGTCGACGAGCCGACGGTGGAGGACACGGTCTCGATCCTGCGCGGCCTGAAGGAGAAGTACGAGCAGCACCACAAGGTGCGTATCTCCGATTCGGCGCTGGTGGCGGCGGCGACGCTGTCCAACCGCTACATCGCCGACCGCTTCCTTCCGGACAAGGCAATCGACCTGGTCGACGAAGCCGCCTCGCGGCTTCGCATGCAGGTCGATTCCAAGCCTGAGGCGCTGGACGAGATCGACCGCCGCATCATGCAGCTCAAGATCGAGCGCGAGGCGCTGAAGGTCGAGACGGACGAAGCCTCGAAGGACCGGCTCGCCCGCTTGGAAAAGGAACTTGTCGGCCTGGAGGAAGAATCGACCGAGATTACGTCGAAGTGGCAGGCCGAGAAGCAGAAGCTTGGGCTTGCGGCCGATTTGAAGAAGCAGCTCGACGAGGCGCGTAACGACCTTGCCATTGCCCAGCGCAAGGGTGAGTTCCAGCGCGCCGGCGAGCTTGCCTATGGCAAGATTCCGGAACTGGAAAAGAAGCTGAAGGCGGCCGAGGCCCAGGACGGCAAGGCCGGCATGGTCGAGGAAGTGGTCACACCCGACCACGTCGCCCATATCGTGTCGCGCTGGACCGGCATTCCGGTCGACAAGATGCTGCAGGGCGAGCGAGACAAGCTGTTGCGCATGGAAGACGAGATCGGCAAGCGTGTCGTCGGCCAGGGCGAGGCGGTGCAGGCGGTTTCCAAGGCGGTGCGGCGTGCCCGCGCGGGCCTGCAGGATCCGAACCGGCCGATCGGCTCGTTCATGTTCCTCGGGCCAACCGGCGTCGGCAAGACGGAGTTGACCAAGGCTTTGGCCAACTTCCTGTTCGACGATGAGACGGCGCTGGTGCGCCTCGACATGTCCGAGTACATGGAGAAGCACTCCGTCGCCCGGCTGATCGGCGCGCCTCCGGGCTATGTCGGCTATGAGGAAGGCGGTGCGCTGACCGAAGCGGTGCGGCGCCGGCCCTATCAGGTCGTGCTGTTCGACGAGATCGAGAAGGCGCATCCCGATGTCTTCAACGTTCTGTTGCAGGTGCTCGATGACGGCCGGCTCACCGATGGGCAGGGCCGCACCGTCGACTTCCGCAACACGCTGATCATCATGACGTCGAATCTCGGCGCCGAATATCTGGTCAATCTCGGCGAGGACCAGGATGTCGACGCCGTGCGAGACGAAGTGATGGGCGTGGTCAGGGCATCGTTCCGGCCGGAGTTCCTCAATCGCGTCGACGAGGTGATCCTGTTCCACCGGCTGCGCCGCAAGGACATGGACCGTATCGTCGAGATCCAGCTCAAGCGGCTGGAGAGCCTGCTGACCGATCGCAAGATCACGCTGTCGCTGGATCCCGAGGCGATCGAGTGGCTGGCGGCCAAGGGTTACGACCCCGCCTATGGGGCCCGGCCGTTGAAGCGGGTGATGCAGAAGGAGCTGCAGGATCCGTTGGCGGAAAAGATCCTGCTCGGCGAGATACTGGACGGCTCGACGGTCAAGGTCACGGCCGGTTCCGACCGGCTGAATTTCCGCTCCAAGCCGGCGATCGTCGCAGCCGAGGCGGCCGCCTGATCGGTGCATGTTGCCCAAAAGCGACTTCGGTTTTGGGACGACGACATGCATAAGACAAAGATCTGAAGCGCACCGCGCTTTAGAGTGCCGCGTGCCCAGTGTGGGCACGCGGCGTTTTCATGTCACAGGAGCCCGGATGACGCTGGACGACTACAACGGCTTCTGCGCCTCGCTGCCTGCAACGAACCACGTGGTGCAATGGGGCGGCGCCCATGTCTGGAAGGTCGGGACCAAGGTGTTCGCGATCGGTGGCTGGGATCAGGGTCGGCAGCTCTTCGTCACCTTCAAATGTTCCGACATCGCCTATGACGTGCTCAAGGAGCAGCCGGGCCTGCGGCCCGCGCCTTATCTTGCCTCCCGCGGCATGAAGTGGATCCAGCGTCAGACAAGCCAGAGCATGGATGATGGTGCGCTGAAGGACTATTTGCGCGAGAGTCATCGCCTGGTTGCCCTGAAGCTGACGAAGCAGGCGCGCAAGGAATTGGGCTTGGCGCAGGTTACAGCATGTCGCGGCGAATAGGATTCGCCCGACCTGCTGTAAGCTTCTGATTTTATGCATGTCGTTGTCCCGGAACCGAGGACACTTCCGGGCGACGTGCATTAGCTGATATTCCTCGAGGCGCTGGAAAACCGCCATCTTCATGCCCGGTTCATGTTGGAACCATATGGTGGGCAACTGATTTGCTGGCGAAGGGGTTCGCCGAACTGCACAATGCCGGGCGGCGGCACATACGGACCGGAGAGTTTCGCCACTATGCTGCGCACTATCTTCACCCTTTCGGCGCTTGTTGCGGGACTGGTGTTTTCCAACGCGTTCGCGGCGCCGACGCATGACGGCGCTGCCCAGCCTGTCCGCACGGCCGAGGGCGGCGGCATTCTGCTCGCCCAGGACGGCAATCTCGATATCTACTACGACGCCAGGGGCAATCGCGTCATCGTCGATGCGGATACCGGCAAGGTAATCGCCATCCAGCCGCCGCAGACACGGCTTGACCGCCGGGCGCTACGCCGCGAGACAAGGCTGCGTCAACTAGGCCGTGCCCCCGCCGATGACCGCTACTATCTCGACGATCCCCAGGACATGGCCCGCTTCCGCCGCAAGCAACTGGAAGAGGAAGGACGGGTCATCCCGCCGCCAGCCGACGAATATGATCCTGACAGCAACAATTCGGTCGATGCCTATCCGCCGGCGCCGCAGGACGACGGCAACTACGACAACAACTATCCCGATGCGCCGCAGCCGCACACCATCCAGCGCCAGCCGCTGAACGAGGCGTCGATAAACCCTCTCCAGCCGGCAGTCCCGACGGAAGAGGCGGCGCCCTCCGACCAGGCGGCACCACCGCCAAATGTTGGCGGCAAGACGTCGGTCGATCCGTCGCTTTCGCTGGGCGCACGCCAGGATGTGGCAGCACTGCAGGTGCTGCTCGACCGGGGTGGTGCTTCGCCTGGCGTCATCGACGGGCGCTTCGGTTCGAATGTCGACAAGGCGCTGGCGGCCTACAACCAGATCAACGGCAGCAGCCTCAAATCGACCGATGCGGTCGGCATCCAGTCGGCACTCTCGCAATCCGGCGGCGACGCGTTCGCCAACTATACCATCACGGCAGAGGATGCAGCCGGTCCCTATGTCGCGTCGATACCGGAAGACTACAGCCAGAAGGCGCAGCTCAACTGCATGTGCTACACCTCTGTCACCGAGGCGCTGGCGGAGCGCTTCCACATGGACGAGAACTATCTGAAGTCGATCAACAAGGGCCTCGACTTCAACCGCCCCGGCACGATCATCAAGGTCGCCAATTTCGGCAATCTGGTGTCGACGCCGGTCGCGCGCATCGTCGCCGACAAGACCAAGAAGGAGGTGTACGCCTACGATGCGGGCGGCAAGCTGGTAGCAGCCTATCCCGCCACCATCGGCTCGGCGGACACGCCGTCGCCCACCGGCATCCACGCCGTGTCGCGCATCGCGCTCGACCCGAACTACACCTACAATCCGAACATCAATTTCAAGCAGGGCGAGAACGACAAAATTCTTACCGTTCCACCAGGCCCCAACGGACCTGTCGGGTCAGTCTGGATCGCCTTGGACAAACCGACCTACGGCATCCACGGAACGCCCGAGCCGTCGAAGATCGGCAAGACCGAAAGCCATGGCTGCGTGCGCCTGACGAACTGGGACGCGCGCGAGCTCGCCAAGCTAGTGTCGCCAGGCGTTACCGTGGAATTCGTTGGCGGACCTTCAGCCGATGACGTTGCGCAGCAATGAGGCGCGTAGCGCCGCGGCATAGATCAACTGCACGACCAGAATGAAGCCGACGCTCAGCAGCGGCGTGATCAGGCAAAGTGCGGCACCGACAGCCCACAGGATCTGCGCCTTGACGATGCGCAGGTAGACCATGCGTTTCGTTTCCGCGCCGACATCTTCCGCGACAAAGCCGCACTTCACCGCATAGTGCCAACTGGCGAACAGCGTGATGCCGAGCATCAGCAGGTTCAGCCAGTAAACCAGCACCGCGGTCCGGAATTCGAGGAAATCGGCCAGCAGATCGGTGGAGAACGGCAACAGCGCGATGAAGGCGAGAAAGCACAGGTTCAGCGTGGCCAGCCGTCTGTCGGATTTGGCGATCAAACCATGCTGCGCCTGTTGGCCGAACCAGAAGATGGTCAGGGTCAGGAAGCTCAAGGCATAGGTGAGGAAGCGGGGCGCCAATGCCGCGACGGCGACGAGAAGATCGTGTTCGGAATGGATGGCCTCATGTGCCGGCACCCTGATCTCGAGCACGATCAGTGTGAGTGCGATGGCGAACACGCCATCGGTGATACCGACAATACGGCCGCGCCCTTCAACCGATGCTTCGAGTGGACGCTTCATCGATTTCTCCTGCCCGCGGCTCCTGGGAAACTAGCATGACTGCCGCGGTTTGCATCGGGGCAGATGCGATCCCTGGCAATATGGCTGGTTTCAAGGACAACAAGCCTCTGGCTGGTTGTTGCCGGCGCGCCGGCAATCTAATTAGGATGGCATGCATTCACCCGATAAAGCCGCCGCCATTCCGCTGACCGCATCGGTCGCGAACGGCACGTTCTGCCCGCAATCGCAGCGGCGTTATGTGTTGATCGCGGCGATCCTGGCCTCGGCGCTCGGCTTCATCGACGGATCGATCCTGGCGATCGCCATGCCGGCGATCCGCGTCGACCTCGGCGCCAGCCTTGTCGAGGCACAGTGGATTTCCAATGCCTACGCGCTGACGCTCTCGGCGCTAATCCTCGCCGGCGGTGCCGCGGGCGACCGGTTCGGGCTGCGCCGAGCCTTCGTTGCCGGCATTGCGCTGTTCGTCGCCACCTCGCTTGCCTGCGCGCTGTCGCCGAACGCTGTCGTGCTGATCGCGTTTCGCGCGCTCCAGGGCATCGGTGCCGCGATCATGGTGCCAGGTAGTCTCGCCATCATTGCCAAGGCCTATCCCAAGAAGGAACGCGGCCGCGCGATCGGCATCTGGGCGGCGGCCTCGGCGCTGACCACCGCTCTCGGCCCCGTGCTCGGCGGCCTGGTGCTGTCGGCTTTCGGCGATGGCATCTGGCGGGCGATCTTTGCCGTCAACCTGCCGCTCGGCCTGATCTCGATCTATCTGCTGCTCGCCAAGATTCCGGCCGATGCGCCGACGGAGCAACGCAGCCTCGACCTTGCCGGTGGTGCGCTTGCGACGCTGGCCTTCGGCGCGCTCGCCTATGGGCTGACTTCGATGAGCGCCAGCGGCGAGAGCCGCATGGCCGGTCCAAGCATTGCCGCCGGCGCCGTGCTGCTTGTCGTCTTCATCTTGTTCGAGCGGCGGCAGCGCGAGCCGATGATCGACCTCAGCCTGTTTCGCATCGGTGCTTTCGCAGGCGCCAATGTCGCGACTTTCTTCCTCTATTTCGCGCTGTCGGCCAATCTTTTTTACTTGCCGATGCTGCTGATCGCCGGCTGGGGGGTGAGCACGGCCGAGGTCGGCTTCATCTTCCTGCCGCTGTCTGCAGCGATCGCGCTTTTGTCGGGACCCGTCGGCAAGCTGTCGGACAGGATCGGGCCACGTTTGCCGATTGCCTGCGGCAGCCTGATCGTGGCGATTGCCTTCGCCGGGCTTGCCTTGCTCGCCCATGCCGGCTTTCACCATTTCTGGACGGGCATCTTTCCCTTGATGGCGCTGATGGGGCTCGGCATGGCGTTGGTCGTGTCGCCATTGTCGACCGCGATCATGACGGCGGTGGAAGACAAGGACACCGGCGCGGCTTCCGGCATCAACAACGCCGTCTCACGCATCGGCGGTCTGATCGCGGTGGCGGCGATGGGGTCGCTTGCTGCCTGGATCTACGCCTATGCTCTGGAGGCAAATGCCGCGCCCGGCGTGCCTGGTTTCGGCGAACTGCCACCAGCAGGACTTTCGCCGGCACTCGATGCGACGAGAATCGCAGCCAGCGACGCGGCTTTTTCCGCCGTCTCCTCGGTGACGGCGCTGCTGTGCCTACTTTCCGCTGTCGTTGCATGGACGACGATTTCCGGCGAAGCGCTGCCGTGGTCGCGGCGCGCCGAACCTCGGCAGGACGAAGGCTGAGACTCAGCCTTCGATCTTGGCGCTGGCGACCTTCAGCGAATTGCCATCTTCCTGTTTCAGCAGATCGTCGATGCGCTCGCGCTCGCGCTTGAAGGCGACGAGATCGTCGCCCTTCAGCACCTTGCCGACCGGCAGACGCACACGCATCGGATCGACCTTGGTGCCGTTGACGATCAGTTCGTAGTGGAGGTGCGGGCCAGTGGCGAGGCCGGTCTGGCCGAGATAGCCGATGGTCTGGCCCTGACGCACGTGCACGCCGGGCTCCATACCTTTGGCAAAGGCGCTCTGGTGATTGTACGAGGTCTCGTAGCCATTGGCATGGCGAATGATGATCTGCTTGCCATAGCCGCCGGCCCAGCCGACCTTCTCGATGACGCCATTGCCGGCGGCGATGATCGGCGTGCCGATCGGAGCTGCCCAGTCGACGCCGGTGTGCATGCGGACATAGCCGAGGATCGGATGCTTGCGGGCGCCGAAGCCGGAGCGGAATTTTCCGGCGGGCAGCGGATTGCGCAGCAGGAACTGCCTAGCGCTCGAGCCGTCTTCGTCGAAATAGTCCGTGCTGCCGTCCTGCATCTGGAAGCGGTAGAAATTGCGCGTCGTGCCGCCAAACGTCGCCGAGACATAGAGAAGCTCGGAATTGTCCGACGTCTGGTCGTCGCCATCTGGCTGCGAGAACAGCACTTCAAGGCGGTCGGAGGGATTGAGTCGGGACTGAAAGTCGACATCGGACGCCAGGAGCTTGATCAGCCGCTGGGTCATCGCCTTGGACATGCCGTAGGAATAGGCGGCGCGGTAGATTCCGTCATAGACGTTGGGCAGATTGCCACGCACCACCACCGGCGCCGACGAATCATCGAACGCCGTCAGCAATTCGGGATTGGGCTCCGGCTCCTGCGCCGGCACGTACTGGCCGCGGTCGTCGAGTGCGATGGTGACGATGTGCGTGGTCTTGTCGTAGACGCTGGTGCGCACGACCTTGGCGGCGTCGCCATGAACCTCGAGACCGACGCGCAGTACGGTTCCGGCCTTGAGCGCCGGCGCGTTGAGCAGCTTGGCGATCGCTTCGGCCATGCCGGTGGCATCGTCGCCCGTATAGCCCGAGTCGGCAAAGGCCTCGGTGAGGTCGGTGTCTTTGGTGAAGGGGATGATTTCCTCGGCGAAAGCCGGCGCCTTGTCGTCTGCGTTGGCGCGCGGCGACACGGAGACGTTTTCCGGCACGATCTTCACATCATAGGAGCCGGCCATGCTCTCGGCAAAAGCTTCGCCGAATCGCTGCGGATCGACATAATGGAGTGAAGCCACCTGCACGGCGCCGTCGCTGAGGTCGGTGCCGGCTTCGCGCACCACCTTTTCCACCTCGTCGGCGGACAGGTCGCTCTTTTCGTCGAAGGAAGCCGTCTCGATCGGGAAGTCGACGGTCTTCAGGCTCATTTCGCTTTCGACCTTGGCGCCGTAGATCTGGCCGGAAGCGGCCGAGGCCGTCGCCGGTTGCGCCGATGTATCGTCGCCGTCGTCGCCGAACACTTGCATCGGGTCGAAAGGCGGGTAGGGCCGGCTGGTGGTGTGGCCGGCGGCGAGTGCCATCTTGATCTGCACGAAAGGCATGGTGTGGATGACATCGCGGTCGCCGACCTTGGTGACCATCGACACTTCCATGCGACGACGGTCCTTGGCCTTGGCGATCTGACGCGGCGCCACCAGTCTGGTCGTTTTTGCCACTTCGCCGGAATCGCCATTGCTGGCGAGGCCGATCAGTTCCGCGATCTCGGGTGGGGTCGCCAGTTGCTGGCGCCCGTCAAGCGCGGCAAACAGCGCGACGCCCATCAGAACGCTCGAGGTCACGCCAGTGAGGAATGTACCCGACAGCCAGCGCGCAGAAACCTCGCGCCGATCGGGCGGGCCGCTGCGACCGTCCGCGATAAGCGGCGGCTCATTGCCGAGTTCGGCTATGACATCTTCCGTATCTGGCATCCAGAAAGGCTGCTTCTTCCCCGGGCGGAACGGCTTGTCGCTTTTGTTGTGGCCATGACATTTGCCTGTCACGGCAGGTTAAGTCAACGAAGCCTCAGGCCCCGGTCGAATTCCCCTCGTGCACTTCTCTTATAGAGCGCTGTGAAAAGCGGGCGGTGTGCCTTTATCTATGAGGCTTGTCGCGCGCTTCCTTACGAGGCTCATAAAGAGGCCATTGCACGGCTGTGCTCGCGCCTCTTTGTTGGCCTTGGTGTCGAACGGCAATGCGGCGGCAATAGGGCTCCTTCGTGCCTCCTCCTCCTGTTGTGCCCAGTTCCCCTACGGCAGTCGGCTATCGACAGGACCCGCTCGAAATTTCTGTCGTAAAAAGTTCAAAAACTTGAGAAAGCGGTGTTGACAGTTTGTCGGGGTGGCGACTATATACGCCTCACGAACGAGGGC